>JAQTMD010000025.1 GCA_028714595.1 Candidatus Omnitrophota bacterium | reverse complement strand
TTTTCCGCGCCTTGACCATGATGATCGGAGCCGGAAACCCGGCCTTTGCGCCGACCTGTTTTGTCTCGATGATCTGGAGTCCCAGCTCAACCAGTAACCGCTGCATGTGCGAGAGCCGGTAGGTCTTCAGGGGCAACCCCTTTACCGTCGCATCGTACCAGGGGGCCAGCGCATATTTTAATACGAGGAGCGGGTTTGCGGCATTGCGGAAATCGAAGATGAAGGTGCCGTTTCTTTTTGAGACGCGTTTCATCTCGGCAAGCGCAGCCCTGACCACTTCGATCGACGGCATGTTGAAGAAGACATTGATGCATACGCAACAGTCAAAAGATTCATCCGCAAACGACAGGCGAGTCGCATCCTCCACGGCAAGGTGTACCGCCCGCCCGGCGAGTCTGGACGTCGCGCGCTGGATGCGCTCCCGGCTGTTGTCGATCCCTGAAAGCGAAAGCCCCGGCCGCTCCTTTGCCAGTTGAGCCAGGAGCAGGCCTTCGCCGCAGCCGATCTCAAGGAGCCTGCCTCCCGGCGATCCCGGGGCCCAGGCAACGGCCTGCCGCCTCACCGTATCCTGCCAGCGGCCGGAGGAATATTCACCTCGCTCCGAAGGCCGCGACGTCATGGCATGAAACCAGTAATACAGCTTCCTGATCATCGCTTCCCCGATTGCAACAGCTCTTCCACGATGCGCGCCCTGCCTTCCCACTGGAATTGCCGGAGTGCGCGCTTCCTGCCCTGTATTCCCATCTCGCGTGCCTTTGCCTGGTCCGTCAAGAGCAGCACGATCTTGTCGCTCAATTCCTCGACATTCATGGGGTCGACCAGAAAACCGGTGACGCCGTTTTCCACCGCTTCAAAGGCGCCGCCTGATCTTCCGCCGATCACCGGCTTTTCGCAGGCGCTGGCTTCGATAAAAGACAACCCGAACCCCTCGATCGTATCCGGCCCCGCGACCTCGCGGTTCGGCATCACGTGCACGTCGCACAAATTGTAATACCGCGGCAGGTCGCGATGGGAGATATACCCGCAGAATACCACCATATCCTGGATCCCGAGTTTTGACACGAGACCCCCGAGCCGTTTTTCGTCGGGGCCGGTGCCCACGATGAGCAGCCTGCAATCGGGGAGCCTGTCCCGGGAGGCAGCCAATGCCCGCAGGACCATGTCATGGCCTTTACGCTCGCTCAGGCGCGCTACCGTCAGGATCACTTTCTTGCCCGCAAGGCCGTAGCGCTCGACCAGGTCGTCGGTCGCCAAACCCGGCCTGAACATCCCGGTATCCACTGCAGGGGTGATCTCCCGGAGCTTTTCCCGGGGCACCCCGAGATCGGCGAATACGCCGAAGGTGAACGCGCTGTTGACCACTACCGTGTCTGCCTCTTTGAGGACCAGCTTCAACAACCCGAAGAGAAACCTGTTGTGCCTGAATTTAATCACCTCGCCGCCGTAGACCCAGACCTGGAACGGCACCCGGAACAGCCGCTTAAAAAAAACGCCGACTATGCCGGGGACCATCGGCTGGCCGCAGACCAGATACCTGACCCTTTCCTTCGGCACCACCCAGAGGCTGTACGCAAGCAGCAGGCCCAGGCACGCTGCCTTGCGTCCGGTACTGTCTCCGACCGGCAAAAACAGGCGGCGCATGTTCGTGCCGAACCCGCGGTCCCAGGCAGCATCGCCCTCTGCCATCGGCGCCAGGATCAAATGTTCCTGCCGGGAAAGATGCTTCCAGATATTGTAGAACACCGTTGAGATCCCTCCGATAATGGGAGGAAAATCGAGGGTGACGAGCAAAGTCTTCATGGCTTACGGCCTCTGTTCCCGGTCATCTTTCTTTCGGCTGTACCACCCACAAAAGGTTCAGGGCAAGGATCCGGCGCAGCAAGGGGATGCGGGCCAGGTACGGCCGGGTCACGTCATAATACCGCAAACAAAACTGAAAACCGTTGTCCCGCAGGAGGCGTTCGAATTCGCTCCTGTCGGTGAGCCCGAAATGCAGGTCATACCGCGGCACACTATCCCCCAGCAGGACATGGCGCATCGTCCAGTACGCGGTGCCGATGCGCTCCCTGATGCGGTTGGGAGTAAAGACGATCGCCGTGCCCTGCTCCTTGAGCACCCTGCGTATCTCTTTCAGGACAGTGTCCTTATCCCGGCGCGTTATGTGCTCCACGAAATCGGCTGCGACCACCTTGTCGAACCGGTGATCCGAAAACGGCAGGGAGCGCGCATCAGCCAGCGTAAACAGCGCACGGTTTGCGAAGCGTTCACCGAGCCGGCAGGCGACCCGCAGCGACTCGTTCGAATAATCAAGCCCCACTGCCACGGCGCCCGAACGCACGCAGTGGAAGGCAAACGTGCCTGAACCGCAACCCAGGTCGAGTATTTTCTCTCCGGGGCAGGGTTTCAGCGCATCCAGGACGATGTCGATCCTGAGCTTCGCATCCCGGGCCTTGGGTTCGTAATTCTCGTCGATGATCTGCTCGACCGGTTTAGTCTTTATCTCTCTGTCGTAATCAACGGCGGTGACGGTATCCATCGGCTCTCTATTTTGCGCGTGCAAGCTGACCCTGCACTGCCTGCCACAGTTCACTAACGGTTATTGAACCGAGGCACTCATGTACGGCACACACTGCCCTGTTGCAGGGGCTGCAGGAAAGCTCCCTCCTGATCACGACCGCCTTCTCGCCTGCAGGAGCCCACAAGACGGGGTCGGTGGGTCCCATGGTCGAGACCGTGGACACCCCCAACGCCGCAGCGATATGCAGGGGCCCGGAATTATTACAGACAAAAATACGCATGCCCGAGATAAGCGCTACCGTCTTATCCAGCGGAAGGCCGATCGAGACCACCGGCTTGCTCTTCATAGCGGCGCTGATGCCTTCTGCCAGCGCCTGCTCAGGGCGGCTTGCGATCAGGATAACTTTTGCGCCCGCGGCGCAGATCCTGTCGCCGAGCTCAACGAATTTTTCCGGCTGCCAGCGCTGGCTCGGAAATTTCGCCCCCGGGTGGATGCCGATACACATCCGCCCTTCCAGGGAATTTTTCCGGTAGAAATCGTCTTTAAACCGCTTCTGATCTTCGCAAAGGATAAGGTGCGGTTGGCGGTCTCCTGTTGGGCCGCGGATGCCGAACTGCGCTGCGATCTGCCTGACCAGCTCAAGCGTATGCTGGTACATCTTCAGGCCCGGCTGTGCGGGCTTGACTGCGATACTGAAAACCCGCCCCCTTCCGGCGATGTCGAAACCTGCAGTGACGGCTGCGTTGCTCAGGCGCACCAGGAGCGCGGTTTTCAGCGTATAGTCCATAAGCAGGTCAATGGCCAGCGAAAACCGCTGCCTGCGCAGCCCTGCTGCGGTCTTGAAAAAACCTCCGTATACAAGGACCTCGTCGATCCACGGCACGGCGCGCAGCAACGGCAGGGTCTCCGGGCGCGTCAACACGGTCAATCGCGCCCGGGGGAACAATTCGTGCAATGTCCTCAAGGCAGGCTCGGAAACCACCATGTCGCCGATGCGGTCAAGACGCACCGCCAGAATCTTTTGCACCTTTCCCGGGTCCGGGTGCGCTGCCTTGCGCGGACGGATGCAGAGGCTAAGCGCTGCGTTCCGCACGGCGAGGTAGAGGCCTTTTATCGCAAGACGAAGATCGATCATGATCTCCTTTTCCGTGCGATGAGCACCATCCTGTCCTTGGCCCGCATGATCCTGCCCAGTAAAAATATGGTTTGCATGACGAATCTGCGCACGCCTTTCTCCTGAATTCTGGATTCGGTAAAAATCCGTTCAGCGACCGTGAAGCCGGCCTTCTCCAAAAGCATGGTCGCTGTCGCGGGGCTGAAATGGTAAAGATGGTGCGGCAGGACAAAATAGTTTTTGTGGTTGAACCCGGCGATAAAACTCATGAGGCCGTAGTGTACGCTGGCGAAATTGGGCACGGCAAGGTACAGGATGCCGTCGTCTTTTAAAACCCTGCCTGCCTCGACCAGAAAATCCACGGGGTCAGGGACGTGCTCCAGGACGTCCCCTGCCGAGACCGCGTCGAACGAGGCGTCGGCAAAATGCATGTCGGGGAGCCTCCCTTTCCGGACGTCCAGGTTGTACTGCGTGCGCGCAGCCTGCACGGCATACTCCGAGATATCGATGCCTGTGGTGTTCCAGCCGCCGTCACGCATCAAGGCCAGGAACTCTCCGCTGGCACAGCCGATATCCAACAAATTCCCTGCCGGTTTGAACCTCAGGATAAGCCCCCTCCTCCAGTCGAACGGTTCGTTTGACTGGGCCGCGTCTTGTCTGTCCCTGCCGTAAAATTTCATGTACCCGGCGTTAAAATAATCTTCTGCGTAGAGATCGTCTGATATCTTCGGCTGGGGATTGACATAGACCAGGCCGCATTCCAGGCAACGGCAGAGGCGAAGCCGCGCCTGCGGTACATGGCCGTCTTCCCCGGTGACGGCACAGGTATTGAGTACGCGAAATCTGCTGCTTGCGCAGAGCGCGCACGACACATACCCCGCTGCAGGGTCCTCCAGTACTTCATCATAAAGCCGCTGCATTGAGCGGGCATGCGTGCGTATGTCGAAGAACCGCTCGCAGCGCAGGCGCGCGTCTTGGCCGAATCGTTGTGCCAGCGCCTTGTCGTTCAGGATCGTTTCGAGTTTTCCGGCGAACTGCCGATAATCCCCGGGCCTGACCAGGAAACCGGTCTTGTTGTCTTCGATGAGCTCGCGCGCTCCCCCGAATGCAAACCCGACCGCAGGTTTACCGCAGGCCATGGCCTCGATCAATATCCTGCCGAACGGATCGATCAGCGAAGGGAATGCCAGCACATCCATTGCCGAGTAAATGCGGTTCATATCGTCCTGTCGGGGGAGAAAAGAAATCATCTCCGCAACCCCGAGGCGCGCGGCCTGCCGCTGCAATGAATGCAGATAGGGACCTGAATCCTTGCGCTGCATGCCGACGATACAGGCCCGTATCGACGGCATCCGTTCCTTGAGCACAGCCAGGGCCTTTATCAAATACTCAAACCCTTTTCCGCGCGTGTACGTGCCGGCGCAGACCACCAGAGGCGCGTCGGCAGAAACCCCGAGCTCCTTTTTAAAGCTCTTGCCGTCGGCATGAACAGTCCACTGCCGCAGGTCCAGGCCGTTGTATATGCAGGCAACCTTCTCATGCGCCAGGCGAAACACGAATTTGCCGGCCATCATCCTGGAGATGACGATGATCCGCCGCGAGAGCGCTGCCTGCAGGCAGTCCGAGAGAAGACCCGTGTCAATGATCCGGTTGTGCGAGACAAGGGGCTTTGCGCACAGTACGCAGGCAATGCCCGCCAAAAACACGATGCCGCCGGTGGAATTGGTATGTACGAGCTCGATCCGTTCCGACCGGATGATCTCACAGAGCCTCCTGATCGCGCGGATGGTCGTTCCGACGGCAAAAGGATTGAGCACCTTCCGGTAACCGAATAAACAGGTCTTCACCCCGCACGCGGCAAGCCGCCGGAAAAGGTCTCCCTCGTCGGGCACGGCCGCCACAGGTTCATACTTCGTCCTGTCCAGGTTCGCGAGAAGGTTCAGGAGGCTTATCTCTCCGCCGCCGCAAATACTGCCGGTATCCGTGATGTAGAGGACGTTTTTGCTCATTTGCCTTGCGCGATGACCCGCTCGTATACGCTGACGGTGCCGGCAGCGATCGGCTCCCAGGAAAATCTTTCCCTTGCCAGCCGCAGTCCCGCCTGCCCCAGGTTTTGGCGCAGGGCGTCGTCTCCCAGCAGGCGGCTCAGGCAGCCGGCAAGTTCCGTGACGTCATTGGCTGAAAATAAAAGGCCGTTTTTCCCGTCTTCGATCACTTCGGGAAGCCCGCCTGAACGCGCTGCCACTACCGGCCTCTCAAACGCGAAGGCCAGCTGCAGCGAGCCGCTCATATCGATCTCCTTATACGGAAAAACGGCTGCGTCCGAGGCAAAAAAATATTTTGCGATGTCGTCGAAGTCAACGTACCCCGCTTTGACGATCACCGCATCTTCAAGGCCGAGCCTGCGAATCGCCTCAAATATCCCGGCCGGGTCCAGGTGCATGGGCTTTCCGGCCAACAGGAGCCTGACGTCTTTTCCTGCCTCCCGTACCCCGGCGAACGCTTCAAGAAGGACGTCGATGCCCTTGTAGAGACGGATGGCCCCGAACTGCAGTACGATCCTGGCGTCAGCCGGCAACCCCAATGCCTGCCTCGCTTCTGCCTGGCTCATCTCCGTGCGCCTGAAGAAAAGGTAATTCCCGTGAGGGATTACCGTGATCTTGGCGGCAGGCACCCCGAACAGTTCAATGAGTCTCGCGCGTGAGAATTCCGAATGCGCGATGATCGCACGCGAGGCCGCATAGATGTTCGCCAGGGCCTGCCTCATGAAAAACGCCTGTTTTTCCGCGTCCTCGTGAGGCAGCACATTATGGCAGGTCAACACGATCCGCTTGCCCAGCAGTCCCCCCAGCCGGAAGAGCAGCCAGTCTCTCCTGGCAGTGATCATGGTCTGGACGTGGATGATCTGCGGCTTGACCTGCCTGATTGCTTCAAAGACGCTTTTGACTGCGCGTCCATACGGCTGGTTGTTCAAAGACTTCTTGATGATCTCAAAATTCCTTGGCAGCGGTTCCAGTTCATACTGCCGGTCGGTGAGGAGCGTGCAGTCGCATTTCCCGTTTCGCGCCAGGGCAGCCATGAGATTATACGTGTAATGGGTGATCCCGCCCCAGCCGCCGACATCGATCATCAAGACCTTCGGTTTCATCCCTATCCTCGTAAGACCTGCCCATACACGGCGTACGTATCCCCGGCTGCCTTGGCCCATGAGAAACCCGCTGCCTTCTCGAGCGCCCTTGCCCGCAGCCGGTCACGGACTGCCGCATCAAAGAGAGCTTTCCGTAAACCCCGCTCTATCGACGCCGCAGAGTGCGGGTCGACGAAGATGCAGGCATCGCCAAAAAGCTCGGTAAGCGAGGAGGTATCGGCGCAGACAACCGCGCACGCACAGCCGAGCGCCTCCAGTACCGGCAGCCCGAACCCCTCGTAATACGAAGGAAAGACAAAAACCTCGCAGCCGTTGTAAAGATCTACCAGTTCACCGTCGCTCACCCTGCCGGTAAAGACTACCCTCGTGCCCAGGGCAAGCTCTTTGACCTTTTCAAGTATCCGGCCGTAACGCCACCCCAGGCCTCCTGCCAGGACCAGCGTAAACTCATCGTTGTCTTTGAGCATGGCATAGGCCTCAAGGAGGTTGACGAGATTCTTCCTCGGCTCGATGGTCCCGACGCAGAGGATGAACTTATTCCCTGTCCTGAACTTTTCCCTCAGTCTGCGGGGCCTGTCGGCGTCAGGGGACGGCCGGAAGGCCGGGCCCGCTGCTTCATGGATGACCGCGACCTTGTTTTTCCCGACTTTGTAGAGGTCGAACAGATCGCGCGCAGTCGCCTCCGAAGGGACGATGACCGCTCGCGCAGCCTGCACGGAGTAGGCGACCATGGCGTCGAAATCCCTGAAGGCCTGTCTGGTCACGAACTCGGGAAATTTCTTGAACGCCAGGTCATGCACGGTGACCACCGACGGACAGGCAAGCCGGCGCGGCAGGAAAAACCTGGCTCCGTGAAAAATATCGACCTTTTTCTTCCGTACGGCGGAAGACAACAGAAATTCCTCCCAGAACCGTCCGCACAAACGGTTCAGATGCGGAAGCCTGACGACATCCTCGGAGATCGTTGCGGAGACATCCTCCCAGGCGATCCTGCTCGGGGAAGAGACAAAAAGCTGCTGACGCAGGCCTTCTATCTTTGCCAGACTGACGATGAGGTTGTACAGGTACGTGCGTATCCCGGCCCCGGTAAAGATCAGGGGCCTGATATCAAAACCGACCAGCATGGCGTTCTTCCTTTTTAATCCTGCGGCCTCGACAAAAGCTGCATGCATCCGCGGACCGAGAGCACCCTGTTCTTCTGGATCAGCCGCCTTTTTCGCAACAGGTGCGGCAGCGATCGCATGACGTCGAGCCTGGCACGAAACAACGCAGTTTCACCGCCGGCAACCAGCCTCCAGAGAATATCCAGTTCGTACTTGAGCAAAAAGGACAGCGTAGCCAGGATAAGGCCCCACGGATAATCCTTGATGATGGTAAAGATACGGTTGCGCTCCATATGATAGACGAGGAACCGCCTGTCCTGCCTGGCGCGCGTGGCTCCCTGCTTATGGTAGACGACTGCCCCGGGCACATACAGGCATTTCCAGCCGAAGAGCTGCGCGCGCAGCGACAGGTCGAATTCTTCGTTGTAGGCAAAATAATCCGCGTCGAACAGACCGACCTGGTCGAGCATGCTGCGCCGGTAAAATGCCGAGGCGCCGTGCGCGCCGAAAACCGGCGCCTGAGCATCGAACTGTCCTTCGTCTTTTTTTGCGTGCCCCCTGCTTCCGGCATACCCTCCGCGAAAAAAGACAAGGCCTGCGGCATCGATGATCCCGGGCCGGAAAAAGTCCATCTGCTTCGAAGCGCAGCTGCCGACCGTCTCATCCGACCGGATCGCCTCGACCAGGCGCGCGATCCACTCCGGCTCGACGCGGGTGTCGTTGTTGAGGAGCGCTACGAACTCGGAGCCGCTTGCCTCGATGCCCTGATTGGCGGCCGGGGCGAACCCCGTGTTCCCGGCGTTCTCGATGAGCGTCACCGCCGGATAGTTCGTGCGCACGAAATCCTGCGAGCCGTCGCTCGAGCCGTTATCCACCACGATCGTCTCAAGGTCCCGGTACGTCTGCCGCATGCACGATGCCAGACATTCGGCAAGCAGGTCCTTGCCGTTATGATTGACTATGATTATGGAAACTCCGCCTTTGCGTTCATTCACGATTAGGCCCTTTTGCGGCAATACAGGATCATACTGCTGGACAGATGCGCAAACGACAGCAGGTAATCCGCTGCGATGACCAGGGGGTTCATGCGCAGGGAAGAGTCCACCCTCCACTTTTTTCCCGTGGCAGCGGCATAGGTGTTCAGGCTCCAGTCAAACGACGGCATGCTCGTGGAATAAATCATCCGCTCGAGGGAAAATCCTTTTGCCTCCACCAGCTTTTTGAGCGTGCGCGGGGTAAAATCGTACAAATGCCGCGGGAAGTCGAACAGCGCGCTGTGCGCCTTCAAGGTACGCGCCTCAAGCGACGCGCAGTTGGGCAGGCCGATGACCAGGAGCCCCTCGTCGGTCAGCCATTCCCGGCAGCGTTCGAGCACCTTCGAAGGCCGGTGGTGATGTTCCAGGAAATGCCACATGGTGATGCAGTCAAACGACCGTGCGCCGAACGTCGCGTCCACGGGATCGGCGCAGTCGACCTCGATATCGAACTTTTCCTTTGCGAACGCGCAGCAGTGCCGGTTTATCTCGATGCCCCTGACCTGCCAGCCCAGCTCTTTCAACAATACGAGGTTGGCGGCATTGCCGCAGCCGATATCAAGCAGCCTGCCGTCTCCGGAGAACGGGATGACCCGGTAAAACCTCCTGTTGAATTGCGGCAAAAAGCACAGCGCAGCCATGCGCTCGACCGGAGACGGATGTTTTTCTGCGGGGAACCGGTAGTGAAAATAATCCCGCAGGATGGATCGCTTGACCCGGTTTTTGAAGACCGACCAGCGGCCCGGGTTGCGATTGAACACGCCGACAGCCTGGACTTCGAATTCCTGATAGGCGAGGTAATTTCCCGGATAGTACCTGCCGATGACGCCCGGCGCAGGGCGCGGGTCGAGGTACATCAGGCCGCAGTTCGCGCACCTGACCAGCTCGAACCGCTCCGGGCCCGGCACGAAGTTGTCTTTGCCTGAGAACAGGCGCTGCGGTTCGTCTTTACCGCAGAGGTCACAGGCAACGTGTTCAAAATCAGGAAGCGGCATGCGGTCTCCCCGTCAGGTATTTGACCTTTACCATGAAATTGTACGGCGCGGTCAAAAATGCGAGCAACAACCCCTGCCGGCCGTCACGGTATCCTTTCCAGGTGACATACGACCTCCAGAAGGTCATCGGTATCCAGGCTATCGACTTGCAAAAATCGAGGAGCGTGAGGCGATACCCCCTGCGGCGCAATTCCTCAGCCTCGAGCCTTGTCGAGCGGTTCAGTTTCATGAGATATATCCCAAGGGTGGGGTACGGATAATGGTCGAGCGGCTGTACCAGATCCCGCGATTCGCCCCGCAAAATGAAATTGGCATGCACCCTGCGATCCTCCCACGACCCCTTTTCCTTGCGGTAAACTTTGAGCTTCTTGAACCTCCAGATATCGCCCTGCATGAGCCGGCCGAAACAATGGTTGCGAAACCATATCCGGTATCCGTCGACGTCTGCCTCGCTGCCGATGCGGCTGCGGATCTCCTCGCCCAGCTCTTTGGAGAACCGCTCGTCGGCCTCGACGAACAGCACCCACTCGTGCGCCGGCTTGTCAAGCGTCCACTTTTTCTGGTCGCCGAAATTGTCGAACTTCCTCTGGAATATCTTATCGGTGTATTCGCGGGCTATTGCCACGGTACCGTCCGTGGAGAACGAATCGCAGATCACGATTTCATCGGCCCATTTGACCGTGTCCAGGCACTGCCTGATCTGCGCCTCTTCGTTATACACCATCACTACCGCGGATATCTTTGCCATATCAGCTTGCCAGTACCCCGGCGACGAGCCGGTATCGGCCGGACAATTCCCCGGGTTGCGCCTTTCGTAAGGCCTTTTTGACCGCGAACTTTGCCGCACGCAGCAGGAGGTCGATGCACAGCACTATCTTGACATAGACTCCGGCGTACCGGCCGAAATGCTTTCTATAATACAGCAGCCTTCCCTGCTGCCAGGACAGGGCTGCCCGGCCGTACTGCCGGATGCTCGCTCCCCCGAAGTGGACGACCTGCGCCTCAGGCGTATAAAAGACGGCGAGACCTGCGCACTGCATGCGATAACAGAAATCCGGGTCGTTGAAATAGAGGAAAAAACGCTCGTCGAAAAGCCCGATCCTGTCAAAAACCTCTTTGCGCACCATGAAACAGGTCAGGGGCGGCTGTTCCACCCGGCGGAAGTCATTATGCTGCCAGTCGCGGTAACGGTAACGCGCGATCACGCCGTTGTCCGGGAACCACCAGCCCAGGCACGTATCGTCGAAAAGCGCCGTGGCCAGCTTCGGGAACCGCCTGCAATCAGCCTGGGGCTTTCCGCCGGGATCGAGCGACCGGGCGCTCAGAGCGGCGATCTGCGGTCTTTCGTCCATGAGCGCCTTCATCCGGTCGATACAGCCGTCAAGCATCTTTACGTCGCTGTTGACGAGCAGGATATACGGGGACCTCGCCTGTTTGATCGCCTGGTTGTTCGCCGCCGTATGGCCGATGTTGTATTCATTCTTTAAGAGCTTCACCGGCGAGAACTCCTGTTCGACCATGCAAACGCTGCCGTCGCTTGAAGCGTTGTCCACGACCAAGACTTCGAGATCAGCCGCGTGAGTCGTCTCATACACGGACCGCAGGCAGGTACGCAGTAAGTCCTTCGTGTTCCAGTTGACGATGATGACCGAGACGTCGCTCACAGCCGTATCCATTGCCTTTTCACTGCCTCGAAATCCGGCTCATTGATCAGATGCCGCCGGCTTTCAAGGAAATGAAGAATCAGGAAGACGTGACCCAGCACTGCCTCCAGTATCACGAACCCTTCGGAAAAAAGCCCGCGCCGGATGATCCGCGAGCCTGCCTCTTTTGTCCAGCGCATGCTTTCCCTGAAACCGGCAAGGGCGCCGGCGTATTTATACCGCAGGAGTATGGAATTGCGCACGTGGAAATAGTACCTCCGGAAATCGTACCGGCTGTCCCGGGTCCGGTGGTGTTCGCAGACCGCCTCGGGCACGTACACGCATGAAAAGCCCGCGAGCCAGATCCTCCAGGAAAGATCGACGTCCTCGCCGTACATGAAGAACCGCTCGTCGAAAAAACCCGCTCTTTCAAGGACGGACTTTCGTATCACGCAGTGGCCGCCCGAACACCAGGAGGTGCGGTTCGTCCCGGCCTCGATGAAACGCTCGGACTCTTTCGGGACCTGGCGGGAACTGACGATCCCGATGGCAGGGTCGCTCTCCAACTTTGCTACCAGGATCTTCAGCCAGCCGGGCTCGACTTTGGCATCGTTGTTGAGCAGCGCCACGTACGGCGCGCTGGCGCGTCCGAGGATCAGGTTGTTGGCCCGTGCAAACCCGAGATTTCGCCCGTTCTCGACGATCTCGACCGCAAAGCCCGGGGTGCACGTACGCATGGATTCAAGAGAACCGTCACGGGAGCCGTTATCCACGAAAAAAAGCCTTATCCGTTCTTTGGGATAGTCCAGCGCACGAAGGCCGGCGCAATAATCGGCAAGACACGCGCTGCCGTTATAATTGACGGTGATGATGTCGACCTGCGGAAATGCCTCTTTCATGTTCCGGATAAAAAGTCCTTACGGGTTCCTGATCCCCAGGAGCACGGACATGCCGGCATATCCAGCGGGGAACTTTTCTTTCAGGAACGCAAGGTCATGCTGAGTGAACAAGCGCGCGCGCACCAGCGCCTGCGCATAGAGAGAAACGAACAGTACTGCTTCGACGGCAAGAATGCACAGTTCCAGCAGCCTGCCGCGCTGTCCGAGGAACCGGTCCGTCCCCCAATTGACGAGCGCGATCGCCAGTGCCGCAGGCACGCCTGCCAGGACAAACGAGCCGGAAACTGCCAGGTACTGCCTGCCGGTTATCGCAAGGTCCTTGTGCAGCCGGTACAGGAAATAGACCGTCCCGCAATTGACGGCGGCCACCGTGCCCCAGGCAACGCCCGAAAAACCCATGATCTTTATCAGGACGATGCTTACCGCGATATTCGAGAAGATCGTCACCAGCGACCCGGTCATCATATACCCCGGCCGCTCGATGGCCATGGCCAGGGCCGAAGACAGGCGCGCCACGGTGTTCAGCAGGAATGCCGCGCACAGGATCTGGA
>JAQTMD010000024.1 GCA_028714595.1 Candidatus Omnitrophota bacterium | reverse complement strand
CCCCACGTCGATACAGAACTGCAGCCGCTGCATCACTTCTTTGACTATCTGGTGGGCTATCAGCTTTTCCGTCTCGGAGAGCGTAAGCCCTTTGACGAAATCCCGTGCCTCCAGGATCGACAGCAGGGTCACCTCGTTGATGGACTTTGAGCCCACGGTCACCGCCAGGGCTTCGGGCTTCAGCCGCGCTCCCCTGCAGACCGGGCACGGGAGGCTGGCCATGAACTTGCTGATCTCTTCTTTCAGGTAATCGCTGTCCGTCTCGTGGAACAGGCGTTCCAGGTGGGGTATCACGCCTTCGTAAGGTTTTGAGGTGATGCATTCGTCGCAGCCCCAGAGTATGGACTTCTGGATTTCCTTGCTCAGGTCCTTGAACGGCGTGTCAAGGTCGAACCGTAAACGGCGGGCCAGCTCGCGCAGCAGCCACCGGTAATATAAGATATACCCCCGGCCGCCGCGCTTCCACGGCATGATCGCGCCTTCGTTTATGGACTTGGCCTTGTCGGGGATGACCAGGTCGGGATCGAATTCGAGTTTTATGCCGAGGCCGTTGCAGGACGGGCAGGCGCCGTAGGGAGAATTAAAGGAAAAAAGACGGGGCTCGATCTCGGGGATGTCGATGCCGCACTTCGGGCAGGCGTATTTTTCGCTGAAGGTCACGTCGCGGCCGAGGCACTCGGCGCTGACAATGACCGAGCCTTTGCCGACCTTCAGCGCCGTTTCGACGGAGTCGGTCAGCCTGGTCTTGTTTGCAGGGTTGACGTTCAACCGGTCCACCACGATCTCGACCGTGTGGACCTTGTATTTTTCGAGCTTGACCTTGAACGGAAGCTCATAGATCGTGCCGTCGATGCGGCAGCGCACGAAACCGGCTTTCTGGATGGCGGCGGAGATGTCGCGGTGTTCGCCCTTCCTGCCCTGGACGAACGGCGCAAGGACCTGGATGGGCTTGTCCCTGCACTGGACCATGATCCGCTCCACGATCTCCTGGGCGCTCTGGCGCTGCACGGGCTGTCCGCACTTGTAGCAGTGGGCATGGCCTACCCTGGCGAACAAAAGCCGCAGGTAATCGTAGATCTCGGTCTGGGTCCCGACGGTGGAACGGGGATTGCCGCCCGCGGTCCGCTGCTCGATGGAGATCGCCGGGGACAAGCCTTCGATATACTCGACGTCGCGCTTTTGCAGCTGCTCGAGGAACTGGCGCGCGTAGCTGGACAGGCTCTCTACGTAGCGGCGCTGGCCTTCCGCGTAGATCGTGTCAAACGCCAGGCTGGACTTGCCTGAACCCGATAAACCGGTGACCACGATGAACTGGTTGCGCGGCAGGGCGAGGTGGATGTTTTTTAGATTGTGTTCTTTTGCTCCCCGGATGAGGATCTGGTCTTCCATGCTGTCTTTCAACCCCACACCCGGTGTGGGGCAAAGGATAAAGCCCCTGTCAAAGGGGTAAGCTTGAAAACAGGGGCTCTATCCTCGGCTTTTGACTTATCTCTTTTTCTTCTTTTTTCCGCCTCTTACCATCTTTGCGCAAGAGACGTCGCCCTTTTTATCAATGAAGTAGAGGTAGCCCTCTTTCCTCTTGATGCCGCATTTGGCGACCTTCTTGGGTTTCCCTCCCTTTTTCTTGCCCCGTGCCATGACCGCGCAAGAGACATCGCCCTGTTTGTCCAGGTAGTAGAGGTAGCCCTTCTGACGCTTGACGCCTACCTTCATCAGTTTCTGTGCCATATCCGAACTCACCCCCTTTCAGCTGTTGCAAGGTTACTTTTTTCCCTTATGTCCCGACCCGTACGGGTCGTACAATCTGCCGCAATGCAGCTACCGCAGACAGGACCGCCAGGTAGCTGGTCTTGGGATTCTCTGGATGCAGGATGTTCTCGGTACGCGTAAAAATGGTTCCGGCTTCTGCCTGTATCTCTATCTCATGGATGTTCTTCTTTGCCCGGGGCGACGCGATGATCCTCACCCTGGTCTTCTCAGGGCCGATGCCTGCGAGGCTCAGGATCCCTGCGACATTGACGTTCTGGGGAAAGAGCTTCATTGCCCTGCGAGCGCTGCCGCTGAAAAGGACGGTATCTGTGCGGATCTTTGCCAGGTTGACGGCGCGCTGCTCGATGTATTTGACGCCGCGAAACGACAGCGGGTGCTTGCGCGTAGTCAGCGTGACCGCACGTACCCTGCCGACGTTCGCGGCCTTGAGCGCGTCGATCCCGGAAATGGCGCCGCTGGGTATATAGACTCTTGTGCCGGTACGCCGCGCGAGCCTCTCTAAAGCACGGCTGTGCTCGACGATACCGCCCACGCTCATCACCATGACGTCTTTGCCGCGCGCAAGTGTCCGTGCCGCGATGTCATAGGAGGCATGCGCATGCGCAGCTTCGATGACCAGGTTCGAGCGCAGAATGAGCCCTTCCAGGTCCTTGACTGCCAGACGGCTGCCTCCTGAGAGCATGTGCGAGAGCGTTGCGGCCTTGTGCGGATCGATGTCATAGAGTGCGGCCAGCCGCGCAGCCTTTTTGAAATCCCCGGCGATCGTCCGGGCAAGAGAACTTCCTATCGCGCCGCAGCCGACAATCCCGATTTTGAGTAATTTAGCCATGCAATCCCGTCACGATGATATTATCGATCAGGCGCGTCCTGCCGAACCGTACTGCCACCGCGATAAGAGAGTTGTCCCTCACCCGCGCCACCGGCGCAAGCTCGTCGGCGTCGACGATAGCGACGTAATCGATCTTCACGCCCTGTTTCCGTGCGATCAAAGCCCTCATCTTTTCGATAACGCGTTCGGCATTCCGCTGGCCGCCGGAGACCATCTCCTGTGCCAGGCCGAGCGCCTTTGACAGTACCAGGCTGTCCTGACGCTGACGCCTGCTGAGGTAGACGTTACGCGAACTCAAGGCCAGACCGTCTTTTTCCCTGATTGTCGGCATGACCTTTATCTTTACCGGCAGTGCCATGTCCGCGACCATGCGCCGGATGATCACTGCCTGCTGCGCATCCTTTTGTCCGAAATAGGCGGTGTCGGGCTGGACGATATTGAACAACTTTGCCACCACCGTGGCAACCCCCCGGAAATGTCCGGGGCGGACCGCGCCTTCGAGGATATCGCTCAAACCCGCTACCTCGACCGAGGTGCCGAATCCCTGCGGATACATCTCTTCGGGTGCAGGATGGAACACAAAGTCGACGCCGAGTTTCCTGCACAGGCGGGCGTCTTTCGCAAAGGGACGGGGATATTTTTTAAGATCCTCGCGGGGGCCGAACTGGAGGGGATTGACGAAGATGCTGACAACGGCAGTATCGTTCCCTGTACGTGCGGCGCGGACAAGCGACGCGTGGCCTTCATGCAGCGCTCCCATCGTCGGTACAAACCCGATGGTCCTGCCTGTGCGCTTCAGCCTCGCGCAGATCCTCTGCATTTTGTCGATTTTGGTGACGACCTGCATCACGGGCGCCTTTTCTTCTTTGACTTTTTCCCGTGCGTCCTTTTCCGGGAAACCGTTCCCGGTGCTTTTTTGCTTTTCCGTGCACCCCGTTTCTTCAAGAGCCCCGCAAGTACCTGCGGCGCGATTTCCCCGAGCGGCACCAGCACGAACTGCCTCTGGAGCATCCGGGGATGCGGGATGCATAACGCCGGTTCGCTCATGATGACGTCGCCGTAGGTCAAAATGTCAAGGTCGATGGTCCGCGGCCCGTCAATAATCCTGCGCACCCTTCCCAGCGCGGTCTCGATCCGCTGTAATTCCTGCAGCAACTGGTACGGCGTCAGGTCGGTATCGATCTCGAACACGGCGTTCAGATACGCCCCCTGCGCAGGTCCTCCCTGCGGCGCCGTCTCGATGATGCGCGAAACCCGCCGTACCTTGGTATTGGCCAGCGTACGCACGCGCCTGATCGCGGACTCGATGTACTGCTTCCTGTCTCCGAGATTCGATCCGATTGCGATATAACAGGTGACCATTTACAGAGTTTTCTTCATCCGGTCAACGGCTTCCCTGATCCGTTCTTCTTTCTGCGTGAGCGCAAAACGGATGTAGCCTTCGCCGTTCGAGCCGAACCCCACGCCGGGCGTGGCCACGACGTCGGCCTTTTCAAGCAGCATTGCCGCATATTCGATGGACGTTTTGCCGCGCGGGATCTTTACCCAGAGGTAGAACGTGGCTTTCGGCTTTTTTACTTTCCATCCCAGCGAGCCCAATCCGTCTGCCAGCGCATCACGCCGCTGCTGATACATCGCGCACAGGGACC
Organism: Candidatus Omnitrophota bacterium; assembly: GCA_028714595.1. Lineage (GTDB taxonomy): Bacteria > Omnitrophota > Gorgyraeia > Gygaellales > Profunditerraquicolaceae > JAQTMD01. Next base: position 8,953 of record JAQTMD010000024.1, on the reverse strand, counting down.
TGACGAAGTCATCGTTGGCATCAAGCGCCGCTGCCGCAGCGACCTGGATGGCGGAAAAAATCCCCGAATCGAGATTTGACTTTACCTTTGCCAGTCCCTGGACCAGGCTGCGGTTGCCGCAGGCCCAGCCCACGCGCCAGCCGGTCATGTTATAGGTCTTGGAGAGCGAATGGAACTCGACAGCCACGTCCTTGGCGCCTTCCGCCTCAAAGATGCTCGGCGGCCTGAAACCGTCAAAGGTCATCTCCGAATACGCGAGGTCGGAAATAATGATCAGGTTATTGCCCCGGGCGAATTCCACGGCGTTTTGATAGAAATCAAGGCTGCAGACCGCGCCGGTGGGATTATTCGGGTAGTTCAGGTACATGACCCTGGATTTTTTTAGTTTCGCCGACGGGATCTTGGAAAAATCGGGCAGAAAATCGTTCTTTGCCAGAAGCGGCATGAGCGCTATTTTGCCCCCGGCAAAGATGGTGCCGCCCTTGTACGGCGGATAGCACGGGTCGGGGATCAGTGAGCAGTCTCCCGGGTTGATGAAGGCGAGCGGAAAATGCGCGATCCCTTCCTTGGAGCCGATGAGCGGCAGGATCTCGGCATCCGGGTCAAGGATGACGCTGAAACGCCGGTGGTACCAGCGCGCAATGGCCTGGCGAAGCGAGAGCATGCCCTGGTCCAAGGCATAGCGGTGGTGAGCGGGGTCATTGGCTGCTTTCGAGAGCGCATCGATGACAAACTGCGGCGTAGGCTGATCAGGGTCGCCTATCCCTAAATCGATGATATCCCTGCCTTCTTCGCGCGCCTTTCGTTTTGCCTTATCGATCTCCACGAAAAGATACGGCGGTAATTCCTGCAGTCTCTTTGAAACAGCGAACTCCATGGTCGTACGCTCCTAATCTTTGGCTATTTTCTCGATGACTTTTATTGCCAGTTCAACTGCTGCCTCGAGATCCTTGAGATGAAAGACTCCCGCCGGCGCATGCACATAGCGGGTCGGAATGCTCAAGACCCCGGTGTGGATGCCTTCGCGGTTCATGTAGATGATGGCGCCGTCGGTCATCCCGCCTTCCAGCACGTCGATCTGGTGCTTGATATTGTTCTTCTTTGCGGTCTGCATGAACAGTTCTTTTACCTTTTCGTTGACGATCACGCCGCGGCCCGCTGCCTCGATGATGGTGATGGCAACGCCCTCGCCGAGCTTGAGCGACGACTCGGTCTCCCGGATGCCGGGCGTATCGCCCGCTACCGTCGTGTCTATCGCTATGGCAAAATCAGGGTCCAGTTTGAACGACGACGTGCGCGCGCCCTTGAGGCCGACTTCTTCCTGGACGGTAGCCACTGCATAGACCTCGGCAGGGGCTTTCAAACGCTCCATGATCTTGATGAGCGCATAGCAGCCCACGCGGTTGTCAATGGCCTTTCCGAAGATCAGATCGTTGTGCAGCACGCCGGAAGCGCAGTCAAAGACCACCGGGTCCCCGACCTCGACGCGCTTTTGCGCGTCCTCCCGGTTCTTGGCGCCGATATCGATGAAGAGATCCTCGTACTTGACGACGTGCTTGCGCTCTTCTTCTTTCAGAAGATGCGGGGGCTTGGCGCCGATGATGCCTTTGATATCGCCCTGTTTCGTCTTGATGATAACGCGCTGCCCCAGGAGCACGCGGTCATCAATGCCGCCGACCTTGATAAAATAGAGAAAACCTTCTTTTGCGATGTGTTTGACCAGCAGCCCTATCTCGTCCATGTGCGCGGCAAGCATGATCTTTTTTCTGCCTTTGCCTTTTCTGGCGATGACATTGCCGAACGTATCTTCGGTCACCTCGCTGCAGCTTTTCTTAAACTCCTGCTTCATGACCGCGGCGATCTCTTTCTCGTACCCCGAAACCCCTGCCGAGTCCAGAACCTTTTTGAGTAATTGATCCATCTTTCTCCTTGCTTGGGTTGCGTGTTAAACTTTCAAGACATCCTGCATGGAATACAGGCCTGCCGGCTTGCCGAACACCCACTTTGCCGCCCGCAATGCGCCGACCACGAACAGGTCGCGGGTGTGCGCCTGGTGCTTGACTTCGATGCGCTCGGAATTACCGCAGAAGATCACCGTGTGGTCGCCGACGATGTCGCCGAGCCTGATCGCATGCGTGGGGATCTCTTTTCCCGTGACATCGGCTAAGACCCGGCCCATCTTCTTTGCCGTGCCCGAGGGCGCGTCCTTTTTCGCCTTGTGGTGCGCCTCCACGATCTCGATACTGTAATCGGGTCCCAGCCGCCTGGCGATCTCCGGCAGCACGGCAAACAGGACATTGACGCCGATGGACATGTTCGGGGAAAAGACCACGGGCACGACCTTTGCTGCCTCTTCTACTTTCTTGATCTGCGCATCCGTCAATCCGGTCGTACCCAGCACCAGGGCCTTTCTGTATTTTGCCACGTAGTCAAGGTGCTCATCGCTGGCCTCCGGCGTGGTAAAATCCACGAACACGTCGATGAGGAACATGCCGTCGGGATTGGAAGAGATCTTGAGCTTCCCGATCTCTTTGCCGATCTCCGGGATACCCTTGCGTTCCAGGGCAAAGGTCATCTCGATTTCCCGGTCATACTGCGCCAGCTCAATGATGCGCCTTCCCATCTTGCCGATCGCGCCGGCAACGCCCAGTTTAATCATCGAAAAACCCCTCCTGCGTAGTGATCAACACGGCCCTGAAGGTGGACTCGGTTCATAACGTAAATGGCCCGCATTATACATCCGCGTAAATGCCTCCCGCGCACTCTCAGTCACCGGATCAGGTCTCTGCCAGCAACCGTTTCCTCCGCAGCCTGAAGTCCACGCCGTGTTAAAATAAGCCGTGAACAGGGCGTTCCAGGCAGACTCGCTCTGGCTGTAGGCCGGGTAATAATGCCGGAAGAACGTATGCGAGGTATCCAGGCACCACCAGTAACAGATCTTGCAGCTTCCCGGAGGAGGCGGGGGCTGACAGTATAAATAAAACCTGAAATCCAGGCTGCGGTCCTGGGTCATAGGCACCCTTGCCCTGGAGCAATTGAGGTCGCTGGGAGGATTGACGCAGTTCTGAAGGGTGACGCCGGCGGGTACAGGCTGCCACTGGATCTTTCTCGTGCACGTGCCTCCTGCCGAGGTGCACGGGCCGCAATTTTCCTGGTTCGTCAGGGTCATGTTTACCACCGTCCCCTCGTCATAAACCTGCGTACAGCTCGAGATGCACGTGGCAATGGACGCGCCGACGGCAAACTGCACTGTGCCGCTGCCGGTAAAAGTCGCCCGTAATCTATATGCCGGGGTCGGCGGCGGCGGCGTGCAGTCGCCGAACACCACGTTCGAGGCCGCGGCGCCGTTGCGGAAAGCCTGCCATTCCGCCGATGAGTTCGTCGGAGCAAATATCGCCGTCGGGTTATTGTTCCTCACCGTCACGTAATTGGCGCCCACGGAAGGTTCATTGATACAGTCTGTCTGTCCGGGTTCTACCCGGTAGCCGCCGGTGGATTGTTTGACGGCAAAGGCCGCCATGGTGAGTCCCAGGCAGGCCGCGACGAGCAAGAACGGTAACGGGAATTTTTTCACGGCCGCCTCGTCTTCAGCCCGGAGATATCGGACTCAAGCCTGCGGATCTGCCGCTGCTGCTCCTTTACCGCCTCGATCAGCACCGCCACCAGATTAGCGTATTCCATGGATTTTAAGGACGAACCCTCATCCGTGGAGACCAGCTCGGGAAAGACCCTTTCCACATCCTGGGCGATCAGCCCGATACCGCTGCGCCCGTCCTGTTTCCACTCGTACCTGACGCCCTCGAGCCGCTCGACCTTGTCCAGCGGGTTTTCAATGGGGCGTATGTTCTTCTTCAGAGAGATGTCGGAAGGATAGTGGAAGGCGTTCGCCCGTACGATCCCCTCGACGTGCAGTCTCTGGGCCGGGGTCTCGGTACCGATGCCGACCGAACCGTCGTTTTTTATGACCACGCGCTTTACCAGCGTTCCTCCGGAAGGAGCCGTGTAAAAGGAAATGCTTCCCGGAACGCTCGTCGCCGTAGGCGCGGCATCCACGTGAAATCTGATATTTGCCGCGGGGTAAAAGCTTGAGCCGGTATATCCGAGGCTGTGCACCTCCCAGAGTTCGTCGCCGACAACGACGGCGGCAGGCGAGGCCAGCGTCCCTCTTGAACGGCGGGACTGGATCTGGGGATTGTAAATATTCCTGTTGGCGCCGTTGGCCGCGGACCGCATCAGGAGCGCCGGTTCGCCCTGGCCTTCCATCCTGATGGTATCCAGTTCTGCGTCGGCTGCAGTGGCGCCGACGACATGGAGCTTACACAGGGCGTTATTGGTGTTTATGCCGACGTTCCCGCCGGAATTCGTGTTATTGATCTGATGCGTGGTCGAATTCTCCCCCCAGAACCCCCCCACTCCCAGCGGCTGCCACCCTTTTGTCGGCTCGTTGCCACGGTAGAACCATACGTAATCATCGCTGATATTGTAAAACATCACTCCCTCGGCAACGCCGGTGGTCGGCGCAGTGGTCGGAGACAGCCGCAGGTTCCTGTACACGCCGTAGGGCGCAGGGTAGTACGTGGTGATGGTGACTGTGTCCTCTGAGGCAAAGACGGATGAACAGGCAGCCGTAAAAAGCAATCCGAGGAGAATTCTTCCGCGAAGTTTCATTTTTCCATGCTCCTTTCTTTATTTTTCTACCTGAGCAGCCCGTACTCCTTCAGCGCTTTCCTCAGCTTCTCCGCGTTCTCGGGCAGCATCGCAGACATGGGCAACCGCAAATCAGGTTCGCACATGCCCAGCATGCCCATCGCAGTCTTGACCGGAATGGGATTGGTCTCGATGAACATGGCCTTTACCAGCGGCAGCAGCCTGTAGTGCGCTTCCTGCGCCTTTTTGACGTTGCCTTTGTGGAATTCTTTTACCATCGCTGCCACGTCCTTCGGAACGATATTCGCCACTACGGAAATGATCCCCGTGCCGCCGATAGACATGACGGGAAGCGTGAGCGCGTCGTCTCCGGAAAGCAGATCGAAACCCTCCGGGCAGAGCGCCCGTATGCGCGACATCTGCTCCAGGTTTGCGGACGCCTCTTTGACCGCCACGATATTTTTGCAGTCTTTGGCCAGCCTGGCAATGGTCTCGGGCTCGATGTTCACCCCGGTGCGCGAGGCGATATTATACAGGATGACCGGGATGTCCACGTGGTCTGCGACGGTCTTGAAGTGCTCGTACAGCCCTTTTTGCGTAGGCCGGTTATAATACGGCGAGACCTGCAGCGAGGCATCCGCGCCGCAGTCTTCGGCGTGCTTGGTCAGGACCACCGCTTCATCGGTAGAATTGGAGCCGGTACCGGCGATAACGGGAATTCGCTTATTGACGAACTTCACGGTCAGCTCTATCACCCGTTCGTGCTCTGCGGGCGACAACGTCGCCGATTCCCCGGTGGTGCCGCACGGCACGATCCCGGCAGTGCCGGACTTGATCTGGAATTCGACGAGTTCTTTCAATTTCTTTTCGTCGACTTTGTTGTTCTTGAACGGCGTGACCAGCGCAACGATCGAACCGCTAAACATAATATTCTCCTTTGTAGACCAGGGCTACGTTCCCTTCCAGCCGGACGTCCTTGAAACCCCCGTCTGCCCTTGTAAAATATATCTTAAGGACCTCTCCCGACTGCGTCTGCACGCCGACAATGCCGGCTTTCCTGCCGAGCTTTATGCTCGTGACCAGCGCCGCAGCAGTGGAGCCGGTGCCGCAGGCAAGCGTCTCGGCTTCTACGCCCCTCTCATACGTCCTGATCCCGATCATTTCCCTGCTGACCGGCTCGACGAAATCGACGTTCGTGCCTGCAGGGGCAAACGCAGGATGGAAACGGATCTGCCTGCCGAGGCCGCTGACGTCGATATTCTGCAATCCCTCGACGAAGATCACGGCATGCGGCACCCCGGTATTGATGAAATTCACCTTAAGCCTGCGTCCTGCCACCGTAAGCGGGATATCGAGTTTCAAATGCGCGGGAGGAGGCAGTTTTGCCTTGACGGTCCGCCCGGAAATTTCTGCCTGCACGACACCCGCCGTTGTCTCGATGGCCAGCGAACGCCGGCCTGATCGCGCGCTTCCTGCCGCATAATAAGCCAGACAGCGTACGCCGTTGCCGCACATCTCGGCCTCAGAGCCGTCGGAATTGAAGATGCGCATCTTCACATCGGCCCTGGCAGAACGATCGAGCACGAGCAGGCCGTCGGCGCCGACGCCGAATGTGCGGTCACAGATGCGCTTTGCCAGCGCAGCAAATTTTTTTTGTGCCCGGACCCCGCTCACCCGGTTGTCGATGAGCACAAAATCATTGCCCGCCCCGACCAGCTTTGCGAATTTGATTAACTTATTCATAGTTACCTATGATTACTTATATTTACTTATATTTACTTATTTTTACTCAATAATCCGGAAATTATAAATTTTCTCCGACGGAAAATTACTTCCCTAACCATCTGTATACCCAAAAAATAACAAATAACTTTACTATTACTTATTATTACTTAAACTTACTTAAAGTTACTCTTTAACGCCCTTCGTTCCGGATCAGATCCTCGAAGCTTTCACGCCTGCGGATCACGGTGACGCTGCTGCCCCTGACCAGTATCTCGGCCGGCCTGCGGCGCGAGTTATAATTGCTGGCCATGCTGAAGCCGTATGCGCCGGCGCTCATGACCGCAAGGTACTCGCCTTCCCGCACCTTCGGCAGGCGCCTGGCCTTGGCAAAAAAATCCCCGCTCTCGCAGATGGGGCCGACCACATCTGCTTTTTCGCTTTGACCGGAGCGCGCCGCGAGCGGCACGATCCGGTGGTGCGCATCGTATAACGACGGTCGGATAAGGTCGTTCATGCCCGCATCCACGATGACGAATTTTTTAAGCGGCGTCTTTTTGATGTACAGGACCTTTGTCACCAGTACCGCGGCAGAGCCGATGATGAACCTGCCCGGCTCCATGATGATCTTCAGGCCGCTTTTCCGCAATACCGGCAGGACCTTCCGGGCGAACTCTACGGCGGTCTGCGGTTTCTCGTTCTTGTAGATGATGCCGAGACCCCCGCCGATGTTCAGATATTCGACGGCAATACCCCGCGCCTTCATCGCGGCGATGAACGCGACGACCTTTTTGATCGCCTCCACGAACGGCTCGCCGATCGTTATCTGCGAGCCGATGTGGATGTGGATACCCCTGATGCGCACATGCGTCAGGGCCTGCCCGAGCATCAGGATCTTCTTCGCCGTCCGGAAATCGATCCCGAACTTGTTCGTCAGTTTGCCGGTGGTGATGTAGCGATGCGTTTTCGGTTCGACATCCGGGTTTATCCTGAGCGCCACGTCGGTTTTCTTACGCAGCCTGCCCGCTATCCGATTGATATTCTCCAGTTCAGGCAGGGATTCCACGTTAAAAAACAGGATCCCCCGGCGTATCGCCTCTTCGATCTCGGCATCGGTCTTCCCCACCGAGGCATAGACGATGCGCTGCGGCGGACAGCCAGCTTTCAGCGCCCGGTACAATTCGCCGCCGGAAACGATATCAAGCCCCGCGCCCTCCCTGACCAGGACTCTGAGTATGGCCAGGTTCGAATTCGCCTTTACGGAATAACAGATAAGCGGCCTGACCGCCCTGAACGCGGCCTTTAATTTCCGGAAGTGGACGACAAACGTCCGGTAGCTGTACACGTACAGCGGCGTGCCGAATCTCCGTGCTACTGCCTCGACTGCCACGTTCTCACAATACAATCTGTTGTTTTTAAACCTGAACTCGTGCATGGCTGCTCCCCGGAAACTATGCCTTGGCGTCCGTGTCTACCGACCGTTTTGACTGTACGGCAAACTCGGGGCTGAATATCTTCTTGATCTCTTTTTGTTTCAAATGCGGCGAGAACTCCCGCAGTATCTCATCGACCATATCCTTGAGCTTTACTTCGTGCTCTTCGGAATAACGGATGAGTTTCCCGATTATCTCGTGCGCCTGTTTGAAAGCTACGCCTTTTGCGACCAGGTATTCGGCAAGCTCGGTCGCATAGAGTCTCTCGTCCTCAAGCGCCTCTTCCACGGCCTTGACATTAAGCCGTACGCCCTGCAGAAACTTCGCCAGAAGAGAAAGCTCGCTCTTGACGATCGCAACCGATCCGAACAGCGGTTCTTTGTCCAGCTGCATATCCCGGTTGTAGGTCATGGGAAGGCCCTTCATGGTCGTCATAAGCGCAAACAGGTTTCCGTACACATGACCGGTGTAGCCGCGTACCAGCTCGAGGAAGTCGGGGTTCTTCTTGTGCGGCATGTGACTTGAGCCCGTGCAGAACTCCTCGGGCAGGTCCAGGAAATCATACTCGCGCGTGGAATACAGGATAAGATCCTCGGCCATGCGCGACAAATGCATCTGGAGGATTGCAAGCGTACTCAGGAACTCGATGATGAAATCCCGCGAGCTGACATTATCCAGTGAATTCCTGGTCAGCGAGATCTTGAACGGAAAATCATCGCCGTATTTCTTGATGAACTGCTTGATGGCCTTGTTGTAGTCCTCCTTCTTGATAAAGCTGCCGGCAAGGGCGCCTGCACCCAGGCATATCTCCTGCGCCCTGCCGAAGGCCTCGATGCGCTCAAGGTCGCGCTCGAACATCCGCCCGTAACTTAAGACATAATTGGAGAACTTGATGATCTGTGCCCGGCGCATGTGCGTGTAGCCGATGAAAAACTCATTTCTGTATTTCTTGGAAAGCTCGAACAGCGACACGAACACCTTGGCAATAAGCTGCTCGATCTCCATGCCCTGCAGGATGCAGTAATACTTTTCGTCAAAGACCACCTGGTCGTTGCGCGAACGGAAGCTGTGGAGCTTGAGCGCCGCAGCCCTGTGTTTTTTCTCCAGCTGGTTCTGGATTTCGGTATGGATATCCTCGGATAGAGGGTCGC
>JAQTMD010000023.1 GCA_028714595.1 Candidatus Omnitrophota bacterium | reverse complement strand
TCCTCCTCGAATAAAAATCATCCCGACCTTTCTTCATATCAAATAGACGTGACAAAAGGCAAAATCTAACTAAATTTCTTTGAAAAATCTTGCTTTTTGATCGAGGTGGTATATAATTATGGTTTAAGGAGAATCCCTATGAAGCCTATCCGGGTTATAGCTGTTATCCTTGCGCTCCTGGCAGGGGTTACGGCCTTCAGCGTGGTCAAGTATCTTGCCACCTTCAAGCAGAACCTCGATCTGACCGGCCAGGTAGACAAACTGGGTGATGAGATCAGCGCTCTTGAGGCAGAGAAGAAGAATCTGGAGCAGGACCTGGCCAGGGAAGAGGCGCTCAAACAGGCCCTGGATGACGAGAACGCGAAGATCACCCAGAACCTCCAGGAGACCCGTCTGAAAATGGCGGAGTTTGAAAGCATGCTCCACGAATCGCAGGCAGTGGTCGAGGATCTGGATTCTCAGATATCCGTGGCCAAAGCAGAAAACGCTGCCCTGCGCGAGCAAGTGCAGGAGCTGCAGTTGTCGGTCAGCCAGGCCCAGGCCGACAACCAGTCGATGAGAGAAAAGCTCTCGTCCATCGCCGAATTGAAAAAGGCTATCCGCCAGCTTCGCCGCAGCGTACGCGGCGCGCGGCAGCGCGTGGCAGGGCGCATAGTAAAAGAACGCGCGATCATCGGGAATGCCGGTTTTGTCATCAGGAACGGCAAGTCCACGTTCTCCCCGACAAGCGTAACCATCAAGGTCGAACCGCTTCCCAGCGAATTGCCATGAACGATATGTTCGTCGAGATGTACCGGAACAAGATTTTCATGACCATGCTGTCGAGCTGGATCATCGCGCAGACCATCAAGGTCATTATCGGGGCCATTACCCTCAAGCGCTTTGATTTTCGCTGGTTTGTGGGAACGGGCGGCATGCCTTCCAGCCACACTGCAGGCGCCTCCTGCCTTGCCACGGCAGTGGGATTGGTCCACGGGTTTGACAGCGTATACTTTGCCCTTGCAGCGGCGTTTACTATCGTGGTCATGTTCGACGCGCAGGGAGTGCGCAGGGCGACCGGCAAACAAGCGCGCATCCTGAACAAGATCATGGATGATATCTACTGGCAGGGCAAGATCAAAGAAGGCAGGCTGCGCGAACTGGTCGGACATACGCCGATCGAGGTCATCGGAGGTTTTATTCTGGGAGTCGTCATCGCGCTTATAGCGTTCGCACGATAGAACAGGGGGGAGAGTGAACAAGAAGACCATTATTGCCATCGCCGCAATCGTCGCGCTCCTGGCAGTAGTTCTGGCAATCCGCTCGCTGCGCGGTTCGCGTGAGCGGCTCGTGCCTCTTGCGGCCATGCCGCTGTTCGAGCAGGCGGGGCGGTTTGAGTCCTCGGGCAATCTGGTTTCCGCTAAACAGACATATCAGAAGCTGGTGAACGAGTTCCCAAATTCCCGCGCCGTTGCAGCATGGCAAAATAGGATCGAGGCCATCAATGTGCAACTTATCTTCTCGCCCGCTATTACACCCGGAAGCATAGAATATGAAATCAAGCCCGGCGATTCGCTTGAGAAGATCTCCCGGGACCACAAGACCACGGCAGAGCTCGTCGCCAAAGCGAACGGCCTCGCCAACGAGATCATCTATCCGGGTAGAAAGATCAAGGTCTGGACTGCGCCGTTCAGCATCGTGGTCGACAAATCGCAGAACACCCTGATCTTAAAAACCGGCGAAGAGGTCTTTAAGACCTATATCGTGGCGACCGGAACGAATAACTCCACGCCCACCGGGACCTTCTCGATAATCGAAAAGATCATCAATCCTCCCTGGTATAAGCCGGGCGGCGGCATGGTCCCTGCAGGCAGTCCCGAGAACATCCTGGGTACACGGTGGCTGGGCATCGACAAGCCCGGCTACGGCATCCACGGGACCACCGACCCTTCGAGCTTAGGCAAGCAGGCTACCGCGGGCTGCGTGCGCATGTCCAACCAGGATGTCGAACAGCTGTTCGCCATCGTCCCCAAAGGGACCGAAGTCACCATCGTCAACTAACCTACAGCCGGATATTGCCGGGCGTTCTCCCATCAACCGACCTATGGCAGGACTTGATTTCGAAAAACCCATCACGGACCTGGAAAAGAAGATCCAGGAACTGCAGAGCTTCACCGCCGATAAAAAGATCGACCTTTCCGCTGAGGTCAGGCGGCTCCAGGAGAAGCTCGAGAGCCTCAAGCGCGACATCTACAGTAATCTGACGCCCTGGCAGAAAGTACAGCTCGCCCGCCATCCGCAGCGGCCGTATACGCTTGATTACGTCGCTTCTATGATGACTGATTTTGTCGAGCTGCACGGCGACCGGCTGTTCTCGGACGATAAAGCGCTGGTGGGAGGTCTGGCCCGGATCGACGACCGCAAGGTCGTGATCATCGGCCACCAGAAGGGCAGGGATTACAAGGAAAAAATAAAGCGCAACTTCGGCATGGCCCACCCGGAAGGATACCGCAAGGCGCTGCGGCTGATGCGCCTGGCAGCGGATTTCGGCCTGCCGGTAGTGATCTTTATCGACACCGCCGGCGCCTATTGTGACACCGCATCAGAGGAGCGGGGACAGGCCCAGGCCATAGCGCTGAACCTGCGCGAAATGATCGCCATCCCCGCGCCCATGGTCGCGGTCATCATCGGCGAAGGCGGGTCAGGCGGCGCATTAGGCATCGGTATCGCCGACCGGGTCTGCGTTCTGGAAAACGCGTATTACTCGGTCATCTCTCCCGAGGGATGCGCTGCGATATTATGGAAAGACAGTACCAAGGCCCCTGAAGCCGCAGAGGCGCTCAAGCTGACCGCGCAGGACCTGCTCAAGATGGGGCTCATCGACCAGATCGTTCCCGAGCCTCTCGGCGGCGCGCACCGTGACCCCCAGAAAACGGCAGACACCATCAAAAACATCGTCCTCCAGGACTTGAAAGATCTGACCAGCCTCAAGCCCGAAGAACTCCTCAAGGCCCGCTACAAGAAATTCAGGGATATGGGCGTTATCGCACCCCCCGCCGGTTAACCCCCCCTTTTTAAAAAATCCCTTGACAAAAACAATTAATGTGGTATATTTTTAATTGGATTGATAGTTAAGTATATTAATAATCAACACCAAGCCTAAAAGGTGCCCGGCTCTAAAGGATGTGCCGGCATCCCGCTTGTGCGGGAATAGGTTGGTGTGCATCTCTATGCAAGGAGGTTAGCGATGACTCCACATTCTCTTGCCGAATTTGCCGACCGCATAAACGAATTGATACCCGATATCGCCCGCGTCTTTTTCAAACGTCCCACCGATGCGCTTTTCAAGGGCAAGATTACCCTGCCGCAGTTCTTTGTCCTCTGCTTCCTGCAGAAACAGGGCCAGATGAGGATGACCGACGTCGCCCGTTTCTTAGGCGTTACCACGGCAGCGGCAACCGGAGGGGTGGACCGGCTGGTCAAGGGAGGCTACCTTACCAGGGTCTTTGACCCCAAGGACCGGCGCATTATTAAGGTAAAGCTCTCTGCCAAGGGTTCGGAAACTGTCCAGAAGGTCATCCAACAGCGCCGGCAGATGATCATGGATATATTCGGCAGGCTTTCTGACAATGATCGGGAGCAGTACCTGGCCATACTCTCGCGGGTGCACGCAGTACTCACCGACCAGAATAGGACACAGGGTGCCCATGCATAAAACGTTCAGCTGGTTATTAATTCTGGTCAATCTTGCTTTGCCGCTGGCGGCGCATGCCGCAGAGGTCTCTCTGACCCTTGACGAGGCGATCACCATAGCACTCAGGGACAATCCTGACGTGCTGCTCAAGGCCGAGGATCTCAAAAAAGCAAAGGCCCAGATCGCGGAAGCGACCGCAAGCCTCTACCCGTCGTTGAGCGTTTCCGGTTCCTGGACTGATACACGCGGCCTCTATGCCGAGGACGTCGATGCATATTCCGGACATATCGGCGCCAAACAGCTGCTCTATAAGGGCGGCCAGGTGATGGCGGCGATCAAGATCGGAGAATACAATTATAAGGCAACAGAGGCAGCGCTGGATGCCGCAAGGCAGTACACGGTCTACGCCACGAAAAGCGCCTTTTATGCCCTGATGCTTGCAGAGAAGTATGCGGTCCTGAACAAAGACATCGTCGCGAACACCGCTGCTCATCAGGCCGTCATTGAGGCGCGTTTCAAAAGCGGCGAGGCTTCGGAATCCGATCGTATCAGGATGAGAGCGAGCCTCGCGGACACGAGCCAGGCCTACGAGGCATCGAGAAATCAGGTCCAGGCCGCACAGGCCTTATTGAACAATCTTCTTTCCTTTGAAAAAGATGTCGTGATCAGGCCCGCGGGAGGATTTTCCTATGAGGCAAGAGATGTCGCCTTGGACGAAGCATTCCTGAAGGCTCTCAAAGAGCGGCCGGAGATACGCCAGCTTGATGCACAGCTGGAGATGGCCAGACAGAACATCGAAGTAGCCAGGGCAAATGCCAGGCCAAACGTCTATGCGTCGTGGGACTACTATGCAAGCTCGCGGCTGGCCGCGAGCACCACCAGGAACAATAACGATTACAACATCATCGGTATCACGGTAAGCTGGCCTGTTTTTGACGGCTGGCTGACCAAGGCTAAGGTCGACCAGGCGCTCATCGGCGTCAAAAGCACGCAGCTGACCAGAGACAAAACTGCCAAGGCTGTTGCGCTCGATGTCAGGACCGCATACCTTGAGCTTGCCACTGCGCTTGCCAAGACCAGGTCAGTCGCCGAAGAAACCCGGGTTTACGAAGATAACTTTGTAGTAATCAGACAGCAGTACAATGCCGGCATTGCCAGCGCCCTGGATACCGAAGATGCGCAGCTTGGTTTAACGGTGGCGCAGTTCAACAAGATAATAGCTGATTATGATTATCTGATCGCGCAGGCAAGATTCGACAGAGCAACCGGAGGGACATGATGAACAGGCAGTCGTCTTTCAAGAGGCATTGTTACGGTATCGGGATGTGCGTGGCGCTTGCGCTGATTGCGGGCTGTCAGCAGCGCCAGGCCGAGACCCGGAAAGAGCAGACCCCCGAAGCCATCCCGGTGCAGGTCGTCCGGGTGAGCTTGCGCGACCTTCAAGAGACCCTCGATTACGCCGCCAACATCAAGGCACAGGAAGAGGTCATGGTCTATCCGAAGGTAAGCGGCAAGATCGTTGAAAAGACTAAAGAAGAAGGTGCCCCGGTCGCAAAAGGCGACCCCATCGTTACCATTGACCGTGATGAAACAGGCCTGAGGTTTGAAAAGGCTCCTGTCGAGAGTCCCATTACCGGTATAGTAGGAAGGGTTTATGTTGATATAGGTTCGCAGGTCGACACCCGGACGGCAATCGCCCTGGTCGTGGCCATGGACAAGGTCAAGACCGACTTCGAAATACCCGAGAAATACCTTCCTAAAGTGTCGGCAGGCGACAAGGCCAGGGTAAGCGTTGATGCCTACCGCGGAGAGGTTTTTCACGGCGTCGTCTCTCAAGTAAGTCCGGTCATCGACCCCTTGACGCGCACGGCGCCCCTTGAGATCGTCATCGATAATCAGGACCACAGGCTTAAATCAGGGATGTTCGCGCGGGTCAGTCTGATCCTGGCCGAGCTTTCGAAGGTGCCGGTGGTCTTAAAAGAGGCGATACAGGGCGCGGAACCGAACCTCTACGTCTATGCGGTTGAGAACAATAAAGCAGCGATAAAGAAGATCAAACTCGGCCTGCGCAGCGGCGATTATTTTCAGGTGGCCGAAGGCCTGAAGGAAAACGACCTTGTGGTAGTCATGGGACAGCAGCGGCTGCATGAGGGGGCCGCAGTCACCTATGAAGAGAACAATAGATAAAGGGAGCCTCCAGAGATGAACTTGCCCGAATTCGGCGTACGGAAGCCGGTAACCAACCTCATGATTTTTACCGGGATCATCGTGATCTCGGTCTATGCGCTTACCAGGCTCGGCCTGGACATGTTCCCGGAAATAGAACCTCCGGCGCTCTCGGTCATCACTTCCTATTACGGCGCAGGGCCCGAGGAGGTGGAGACCAAGGTTACCGAACCGCTGGAGAACAGCCTGGCCATCACGCCGGGCTTAGAAAAGATCACCTCGCGCTCGGCAGAGGGCGTATCGGTCATCTCGCTGCAGTTCAAGTGGGGCACCAACATCGATGAGGCCTCCAACGACGCGCGCGACCGCATCGACCAGGCAAAGACATCCCTGCCCGACATTCCCGATGAGATATCGAGTCCCTTCATTTTCAAGTTCAATACCGCCAATATCCCGGTCCTGGTCATCGGCATACAGGCAGACCAGAGCTATGCCGAACTCTATGACCTGGTGGATAAACGCATAGCCGATTCCTTAAAACAGCTTCCCGGCGTGGGCACGGTCCAGATCCACGGCGGGCTGGAACGGCAGATCAACATCTGGGTGGACCGCCAGCGCCTTGAGGCGTACGGGTTCTCCATCCTAGACGTGCAGAACGTGCTTGCCCAGGAAAACATCACGCAGCCCGTCGGAAACCTGAAGACCGGGCTGACCGACTACCTCGTGCGCCTCCCGGGCGAATTCTCAGACCCCGTGGAGATACAATCGGTGATCCTGGGAAAGCGCGACGGAAAATTTGTTTACCTGCGCGATGTGGCGCGCATCGAAGACAGTTTCAAGGAGTCCACGATGGTGGTGCGCGTTGACAAGCACCCGGGTTTGATCCTTATGGTGCAGAAGCAGACCGGCACCAACACCGTGGAGGTCGCCGAGCGCGTCAAGGCACGGCTGGCGCAGTTGATCAAAGAGCTTCCTTCAGACGTGAGGAGCAATATCATTCTCGACCTCTCCGAAGACGTGACCATGGCCCTGGATACTCTTAAGACCTCGCTTTTGTTTGCCATTGTGTTCGTTATCCTGGTGGTCTGGTTCTTCCTGCGAAAGCTCTTTCCCAGCATGATCATTGCCCTGACCATCCCGTTCTCGCTTCTCATAAGCTTCATCTATCTTTTCCTTGCCGGTAAGACCATCAACATGATCAGCCTGTCGTCCCTGGCCATCGCAAGCGGCATGGTCGTGGATAACGCCATCGTGATCGTCGATAATATCTTTCGCAGGCTCGAAACAGGCGCACGGACGAAAGAGGCAGCCATCTTCGGAACAAACGAGATGTTTCTGTCTATCGCCGCCTCCACGCTTACCACCGTGGTGGTGTTTTTGCCCATGTTTTTTATCACCGGTATCGTAGGCGTCTTTTTTGCCCAGCTTGCTGCAATCGTCACCGTGACGCTCTTGGCGTCGCTGTTCACTGCCGCAACATTCTCTCCCATGCTCTGTTCGATCTTCCTGAAGGCCAGGGAGACCAACGGCGGGGTCGCTCCCCAGAAGGGTATTTCTGTCCGCCTGTTTGATCTTTCAGAAAAATTTTTCAAGGGTCTCGAGGAATTTTATGCCCGCGCGCTGGCCTGGAGCCTGCACCGTAAAGCCCTGGTCATCGCGGTCTTCACCGTCGTGTTCTTTGCCAGCCTTTTCTTGACGGCGTTCGTCGGCAATGAATTTATCCCCGAAGAGGATACCGGCGACCTGCGCATCTCGGTATACCTGCCTATAGGGATGCGGCTTGAGGAATCGGACAAGGTGGCCAAAAGGATCGAGGCTATTTTCGAAAAGTTGCCGGGTAAAGAATTCAGCTATGTCCGCGCAGGCCAGGCCGTGGGCATGGGCAGGGTCTCCGGACAGGCTTCGGGAAGCCACATCATCACTGCCGGCGTCCGGCTGGTGGATAAGACCCGGCGCGACAAGGGGGTCAAAGAGATCGCCCAGAATCTGCGGGAAGAGATCCGCAGGCTGCCCGGCGTGGTGCGTACGGATGTGGGGACCGGAAGCCCGCTTGCGCAGATGATGCTGGGAACGGGCGGAAAAAGCATCGAGATCGAGGTCCTGGGTAACTCTTTCGATGATACGAACATGGTGGCGGAAAAGATCAAGGCCGTCATAGAAAAGATACCCGGCGCGGTGGATGTGAGCATTTCGCGGGAGGCCAACCGTCCCGAGTTGCGCATCGAGATAGACCGGGAAAAGGCGGCGAGCCTGGGTTTGAACATGCAGACCGTCTCAAGCCAGATCAAGACCTTTGTCGAAGGCGAGTCAGCGACCAAATACCGAGAGGCAGGCCGGACCTACGATATTTTTGTGCGCCTGGAGGAGTTCTCGCGTTCGCGCATCGAAGACATCGAGAACCTGTCGGTGATTTCTCCCTATACCGGGAAACTGGTCAGGCTTTCGAACTTTGCGCGGATCTACGAGACAAGCGGGCCGCTGGAGATAGAACGCAAGAACCGCGAGCGCGTGGTCTTTGTGCAGGCAAATACCTTTCAGCGTTCCAGCGGCAAGATTGTGGAGGATATCAAGAAAGAGCTGCACACTCTGGTTTTGCCGCAGAACGTCAGCGTTTCCATCGGCGGAACGGCGGAGGAGCAGCGCAAGGCGTTCCGCGACCTGACGATCTTATTGTCTCTGGGCATCTTCCTGGTGTACATGGTCATTGCCGCGCAGTTCGAGTCGCTTCTGGACCCCTTTATCATCATGTTCTCCATACCCTTTACCTTTGTCGGCGTCATCGTTGCCTTTGTGGTCACGCACATGACCCTGAACATCATGTCGTTTCTGGGCATGGTCATGCTCATGGGTATCGTGGTCAATAACGCCATCGTGCTGATCAGTTACATCAATATCCTGCGCGCCCGAGGCTATTCGATGTTCCAGGCGGTGACTATAGGAGGCAGGGATAGATTGCGGCCGGTGCTGATGACCACGATAACCACGCTCTTTGGCCTGCTGCCGCTGGCGATGGCACAGGGAGAGGGTTCGGAGACCTGGCAGCCCATCGGCATCAGTATGATCGGGGGTCTTACCGTCTCTACTTTGATCACCATGATCTTTGTCCCGACGCTCTACGCCGTATTTCACCGCAAGGCCGCAAAAAAACAGGCTGATGCCTGCCCGGTGCCAACGGAGGGGAAAAATGAATAAGATGGTTTTTATTTCCTATAATGAGGCGATTGAAGACGAGGTCCTGGAGACCTTGAACACCTGCGTGGTAAAAAACTATACCAAGATCCCGGGTGTCTTTGGCCGGGGCACGACTTCAGGCACGCATCTGGGAAACGACATCTGGCCGGGCAGGAACAATCTCCTTTTGGTCGTTTCCGACCCGCAGCATGTCGCCCAGCTTGTCGGAAGCGTCAAGAATCTGCGCAAAAAGCTCGGTAAAGAAGGCATCAAGGCTTTTGTCCTGCCTGTCGAAGAAATCACCTGATGCTTAAGATCGGCGATCTGAAATTAAAATCAAACCTTATCCTGGCTCCTATGGCCGGAGTCACGGACCTGCCCTTTAGAACTCTCAATCACAGATTCGGCGCAGAGCTTGCCTTTATCGAAATGCTCAATTGCCGCAGCCTCGGCCACAAGAGCAAGAAGACTGCTCAGATGATGTCCACCAACGAGACGGATAGACCCCTGGGCGTCCAATTGCTCGGTTGCGAACCGGCATACATCGAACGGGCAATGGATGTTTTGGAGAAATATCGTTTCGATGTGCTTGATTTTAATGCCGCCTGCCCGGAGCGAAAAGTCACGCGCAGGGGAGAGGGCGCGAGCCTGTTACAGAACCCTCCGAAGCTGCAGCAACTGCTCAAGCTCGTTGTCAGGCGTACTGAGAAGCCGGTGACCGTCAAGATACGAACCGGCTGGGATAAAGATTCAGTCAATGCCGGCGAAGTCGCCCGTCTGGCAGAGGATGCCGGCGTCCGGGCGATATTCATTCATGGCAGGACCAAACAGCAGCTGTATGCGGGCAGCGTCGATTATAAGACGATCCGGCAGGTAAAGAAGTCGGTGAAAATCCCGGTGATCGGCTCCGGCGATGTGTTTTCCGCTGCGCTGGCCCAAAAGATGTTCGATGAGACCGGCTGCGACGGCATCCTCGTCGCGCGCGGCGCGCTGGGCAACCCCTGGATCTTCGAGCAGATACGCCATTATCTGAAAACCGGTAAAGAATTGCCTGCACCGGCTATGGAAGAGATTACCAGGGTGATGAAAGAGCACCTGGAGCTCTGCGTGGATTTTTTCGGCGAGAAATTCGGAGTGATAATCTACCGGAAGTTCTTCGGCTGGTATACGAAAGGTTTTCGCAAGATCCGGGCCTTGCGCGAGGCCGCCACCGGCGCCAAGACACAGGCAGCCGTTCTCGGGGTCATCGATCAGATAGGTTGTCTTCGGTATCCCCGCCCGGCTGCGTCCTCAGTGAAATAACCACTTACCACGTCCCGTCACCGGCCCCGTTTGTATAAGCCTATCAATTCTGCCTTATCTAGGATATGACCCTGCATTGCTTTTTCCAGGTCTTTTTTGCTTGAGCCTTCCCGGAGGTTAAGCGCCGCATCCAAGGCATAGAGTTTAAAAAAATAACGGTGTGTGCCCGACGGAGGGCAGGGGCCGCCCCAATCCTTTCTGCCGAAATCGTTGTTCCCCTGTTTCCCGGGTACGGAATTTTCCGCGATCGTATCCATGGGAAGGATATCGAAGACCACCCAGTGTACCCACGTACCCACCGGCGCATCAGGATCGTCGACGATAAGCGCCAGCGTCTTTGTGCCGGCAGGGATGCCTTCGACCGCGAGCGCCGGGTTTATGTCCCGGCCGTCGCAGGTGAACTTTGCCGGGATGACTTTATTCTGTTCAAATGCAGGAGAAGCGAGCTTCATGGTGCCTCCTGGTTGTGCAAGACAGACAGCGCAGAGCAGCACGAAGAAAAGCGCAACGAGAAAGATTTTTTTGCCCATAGACACCTCCTGGTAAAAGTTCCGGCCTGACGTTATCGAAGAAAAATGAAGAGCAGGCTCAGCACTAAAAGCAGGACAATGATGATGAAAAGGAGCCGTGATCTCGGGATGTGCTTGCCCGGACGGTTCAGGCTCTCGCCGCAAAAGAGGCAGAGGAGCGCATCATCGTCACAGACGGGTTTTTTGCAGTGCGGGCAGATGTACTCGGCCATACGATTATTCTACCCTTCTTAGCCGGGAAAATCAAGCAGGTGATTGGGCGGGCGCGTGCACGGTGAGCAGAGTGACAGATTGTAGGGGTCCTGGCGTGATTGGTCCTGCGCGCGTCCTCTTGCGGATGTGCTCGGACCGAATCAAGCCACCCTAAAATCCGACACCCTGCGAAGTCGCATGCCCGCTTGCCAAAACGGTGAAAATGCTTTATAATAACTCAACGTTTTCTTTCTCTCCTGGGGAGTCAGGCGTAGTCTATGGAGCAAACACAGGTACTGAATGATTTCTTGTCGCTCGTCAAGATAGAGGGGTTTGACGAACGCTATAAGCAGGATATCTTCGACGGCACCTTCTTTGGCATGCCGCTTGAGCGCATTGTCGCGTGCGAACGCCGCCTCATCTCAAACGGCGAACGGTGCCTGGCCTATTTCTCCATGGAATACGGCCTTGCCACCAGCTTTTACAACACCTTCTCCTCGCGACGCACCATTGACGGCAAGAATTTCTCCGAAGAACAGGAGATCTTCTCGAATTTCCGCCTTGCCGATTATTTCTTCACCCTGAAGCTCGACAGCCTCATCGACCTGCCCATTTACAGCGGCGGCTTGGGGGTGTTGGCAGGGGATACGGTCAAGACCATGGCCGACTACAAGCTCCCTGCCGTCGGGGTGGGCGTGCTCTGGACTTCCGGTTACTTCCGTCAGCGGTTCTGGTTCAAGCACGGCCAGATGCCTGCCAAGACGTACTGGGATGCGCCGAGTTACCCCGGCCTGATCCCGCTTACCAATAGGGTCAAGATCTCGCTGCGCAGCGAAGACCTGTGGCTGAGGCTCTGGAAGTATTATGTCTACAGCTATTCGAAGGATTACTGCATACCGCTTATCCTTCTGGATGCCAATATTCCCGAAAACAACGAGAAAAACCGCAGGCTCACCGACCAGCTCTACCGCAGCGACGATTCCTGGATCAAGATCATGCAGCGGGCGATCCTGGGCATGGGAGGGGTTGCCGCTCTGCGCGAGCTGGGCTACTCGATCGATATCTATCACATGAACGAGGGCCATGCGGTGTTCTCGTTCGTGGAAAAGGCGCGGGGTGTCCCGAAAGAGAAGATCAGTGACCTCAAGCGAAATTTTGCCTACACCTGCCACACGCCGGTCGAGGCAGGCCACGACCGGTTTAACGCCGATGAGCTGCGCAGCGTCCTGCGCGACGAGGATTATGCGCTCTGCGAGACCTACGGTAAAGACAAGGGTCATGTCATCAACCTGACGCTTTTGTCGATGAACGTGTCGTCGCGCACCAATGCCGTGTCCAAAAACCACGGCGCGGTCATGCACCTGCAATTCCCGCAGTACAAGGACATCATCCAGTATGTCACCAACGGCGTGCATTCGCATACGTGGATGTCGATGCGTTTCCAGAAATTGCTCGAAGGATATCGCGCTGTCCTCGGCGATTTCCAGTCCAATCCTATGGCCCTGGAGAAAGTGGCCGGGCTCAAGGGCAATGCCGAATTCCGCGAAAAGCTCTGGCAGGCGCACCAGGAGAACAAGAAAGACCTCTGCACCCTCCTTGATAAGTGGAAGCTTGACCCCGACATCTTCACCATTTGTTGGGCGCGCAGGTTTGCCGCGTACAAGCGGCCGAGCCTGATTATGCAGGACATGAGAAAGCTGATCAGCCTCTCCAAAAAGACGGGCCCCCTGCAGATCATCATCGCCGGCAAGGCCCATCCGAAGGACAACACCGGTTTTACCTTTATCTCTAACCTGATGGACAAGGTCGACGGCCTCACCGACTCCTACGATACCCTCAAGATCGTCATGCCCGAGAACTACGAGATCGGCATGGCGCGGATCCTGGTCTCCAGCGTCGACGTGTGGCTTAACAACCCCCTGCCGCCGTTCGAGGCCTCGGGGA
This sequence comes from Candidatus Omnitrophota bacterium, assembly GCA_028714595.1. GTDB lineage: Bacteria > Omnitrophota > Gorgyraeia > Gygaellales > Profunditerraquicolaceae > JAQTMD01. Next base: position 229 of record JAQTMD010000023.1, on the reverse strand, counting down.
CCAGCGGCATGAAGGCGATCATAAACGGCGTCCTGCAGATGAGTACGCTCGACGGCTGGGTAGTCGAGGCAGCCGACAAGAACATCGGCAGGATCTTCGGTTACGCCAACCCGCCGGGCACGCTCGGCGACGAAAAAGACCTGCACATGTCCGACGACGCCAAACAGCTCTACGCGGCGCTGGAAGAAATGATGCAGCTGTATTATGCCGTCAATACCAAGGGAAAGGT
>JAQTMD010000022.1 GCA_028714595.1 Candidatus Omnitrophota bacterium | reverse complement strand
GCGCTGTACTTGGTGCCGAGCTTGAAGATATGGCCCACTTCGATGGAATTGGTCTTCTGCATGGGCTTTTTACATGAAGGGCAGGCGCGCGTTTCGCCCTCCGTGAAAGGCTTGGTGACGTTGCATGCCGGGCAGTGCCAGACGATGTCCTCGCCGCAGGCTGCCGGGACCATGAACTCGTGGGAGCATGAGCCGCCCATGACGCCGGAATCCGCTTCCACCGACAGACAGGTAAGCCCCAGGCGTTTAAAAATCCGCTGGTACGCCTGGTGCATGATATCGTAATTTTTATCCAGGCCCGCTTCATCCGCGTCAAAACTGTAGGCGTCCTTCATGATGAACTCGCAGGAGCGCACCAGCCCGAACCGCGGGCGTATCTCGTCGCGGAATTTGGTCTGTATCTGGTAGAGGATAAGCGGCAGCTGTTTGTACGAAGAGACGTGCTGGCGTACGAGGTCGGTCACGACCTCTTCGTGCGTCGGCCCCAGACAGAGCTTTCTGCCCCTGCGGTCGGTAAACTGGATCATCACCTCGCCGAGGAGCTTGTCGCGGCCGGTCTTCTGCCAGAGGTCCAGCGGCTGCAGCGCCGGCAAAAGCAATTCGTTGGCTCCGCTTGCGTTCATCTCCCCGCGGATGATCTTCTGGATGTTCTCCAGCGCCGCAAGGCCGTACGGCAGATACGAATAGACGCCGGAGACAAGCATGCGCACGAGACCTGCGCGCAACATGAGCTGATGGCTTACGGACTCCGCCTCCTGCGGCGCTTCTTTCAGAGTAGGAATGAATGCCTTTGACCAATACATGGTTTTCCCTTTAGGTTAGCTTGCGTATCTCGTTGACCAGCACGTCCACCGCGCGTCCCGGAGCGACCTTGCGCGAGGGTTTGCCCTTCTCAAACAGCAGCCCGCTTTTTGGGCCGAACGCGATGCCGATATCCGCGTGCCTGGCCTCGCCCGGGCCGTTGACCACGCAGCCCATGACTGCGACGGTGACCGGCTTCCCGGCCCGTCCAAAGTCAAAGATCCGCAGCCTGCGTTCCAGGTCCCTGACTATGGCGATCAGGTTCACGTCGCACCTGCCGCAGGTAGGGCAGCTTACTATCTGCGGCCCGAAATCCCTCAAGTCCAGGGACTGTAACAGCAGCCGCGCTGCCCTGACCTCCTCTTCAGGCCGGTCGGTGAGCGATATCCGTATCGTATCGCCGATCCCGTCCAGGAGCAAAGCCCCTAACGCAGCGTATGATTTTGCCAGCCCCGCACCCGGCGCGCCGGTGGCAGTCACTCCCAGATGCAGCGGGTATTCGCAGGTCTTTGCGAACGCCCGGCAGGCTGCCACCGTATCCCGTGCAGTCTCGGCTTTCAGCGAGACCACGATGTCGCGGAACCCGAGCCCCTCGAGCATGCGCAGGTACTGCCCGGCCTTACGGACCATTGCCGCGGCCCGGTCCCTGCCGCCTCCGACGGAGCCGGAATTAAGCCCCACCCGTATCGGTATGCCTGCCAGCCGTGCGGCAGCGCAGATCTCGCGCACGTGCGCTTTCCTGAAAATGTTGCCCGGGTTGAGCCTGATCTTGTCGACGCCGGACTCGATGGCCTCCATGGCCAGCTGCCAGTCAAAATGGATGTCCGCTACCAGCGGCAACGAGATGTTCTTCTTGATGGAACGCAGCGCCCGCGCGTCGGCGTGATCCCTGACCGCCACACGTACGATCTCGCAGCCTGCCTGCTCAAGACGACGGATCTGGGCAACGGTCGAGCGCACGTCGCAGGCGCGCGTCTTGGCCATTGACTGGATGGCCACCGGATGACCGGCGCCGATGGTGACCCGGCCGATACGTATCGGCCGCGTCGTCCTTTTAATGGGCCGTTGCATTGAACACCGACGATATCTTGTGAAACGCCTGCGTTACCCGGTCCAAAGCCCCGCGGTTCGCCAGGTCGTTGGCGGTGATCAGCACCGCCAGGGTAATGAGCACGGTATAACCCACGCGGGCGAATATCTCTTCGCTGCGCTTGCTTAAATATCTTCCGCGGACCTTCTCTATCCCCAAAAGCAGGATGTGCCCTCCGTCGAGCGCCGGGAACGGCAGGAGGTTGAAGATTGCAAGGCCTACGCTTACCGCTGCCAGGAGCAGCAGGAATTCGTTCAGGGTCCTGACCGCCCCGAACCAGTCGAACATTGCCACGGGCCCTCCGACGGAGGTACGCGCGGAAAGCCTGCCGATGGCAATGTACCAGAACGCCTTATAGGTCAAGACGGTCATCTCCAGCGTCCGCTTGACGCTGACGCCGAGCGCCGCTGTCACCGGGTAACGGATGATCACCCGGTTATCCGCCGCCGCCGGACTGATGCCGATGCCGCGGCTGGAGAATTTCTCGCCCAAAAGGGTCGCCTTTTCAAGCGCGACCAAGCTCACCTCAAATGGTATCTCGTCGCTGCCGCGCCGCACCCGGACCGACACCGCCGGCTTTTCATCGTTCTTCCTGATGGCGCTTACCAGGTCGTCCCAGGAAGCGGTCGGCGCGCCTTCGATTGCGATGATCGTATCATTGACGGCTATGCCTGCGGCCTTGGCCCCCATGCCATCGATGAGCCCGCCGACCCTGGTGCCCAGCGCAGGATACCCGGTCGCGAACACCGCCCAGAGGAAGAGGATCCCGAACACGTAATTCATGAGCGGCCCTGCGGCGATGATCGCCAGGCGCCGGGACACCGGCTTGGACAGGAACTCATCGGGTTTGCCGGCGGCCTCTTCAAGGTTATCGCCGGCCATCTTCACGTAGCCGCCCAGCGGTATGGCGCTGATCGCGAATTCGGTATTTTTGGTCTTGCGGCGGAAAAGCTTTTTCCCGAAACCGATCGAGAAAACCTCCACGCGCACGCCTGCCTTCACTGCCGCGATGAAATGCCCCCACTCGTGGATGATGATAAGGATCGACAGCGCCGCGAAGAACTTGAGTGCCTTTATGAAGAACGGGTCTGCTTCCACTTTTTCTCCTGTATGAGCCTGGACGCCTCTGTGCGCGCCCGGGCGTCCGCCTCGGCGATCGCCTCAAGCGTCGGTTCCTGCATCACGCCATGCTTGTCCATCACCTGCTCGATGATTGCAGCGATGGACTGAAACGGTATCCGCTTCGAAAGAAATGCATCGACCGCAGCCTCGTTGGCGGCGTTGAGCACCGCGGGCATGGTCCCTGCCTGTTTGGCGGCGCGCAGCGCCAGCCCCAGGCACGGGAATCTCTTGTGGTCCGGCTTCTCGAACGTCAGGCGCGCGGCCGCGGGGAAATCAAAGCTTGCGCGGCCGCTCGCCAGCCGCTTCGGGTACGAGAGCGCGTACTGTATGGGTATGCGCATGTCGGCCTCCGACAGCTGGGCGAGGATGCTTCCGTCGCAGAACTCGACCATCGAGTGGATGACCGATTCCGGGTGTATCAGCACCTCCACTGCCTCAGGCTGCACGCCGAACAGGCACATGGTCTCGATGATCTCAAGGCCCTTGTTCATCAGCGTCGCCGAATCCACGGTGATCTTCTCGCCCATCTTCCAGCGCGGGTGCGCCAGGGCCTCTTTTACCGTTATCTTTTTCATCCGTGCCGGGCTCATCCGCCGGAACGGCCCGCCCGACGCCGTCAGGTAAATTTTCTTCAGGGAACTCCGGTCCTGGCCTTCCAGGCACTGCCAGATGGCGGACTGCTCGCTGTCGATGGGGATGAGCCTGACATTGCGCTGTAAGAGCTTTTTGCGCACCAGCGGCCCTGCCATGACCAGGGCCTCCTTATTGGCCATGGCCACGTGTTTGCGATTTTCTATGGCCCACAATAAAGGCAGTAAGGCGCTGGCGCCTGAGATAGCCATCACCACCATGTCGATGCGCCCGTCGGAGACCAGCTGCGCCAGGCCCTCCAGACCGCAGAGCACCTGGGCGTGCCGCGCCAGGGCAGTGCGTGCGCGGCCGCAGGAGTCGGGGTCGCTGATGCAGACCAGCGCCGGCTTGAACTCCTTGACCTGCGCGGCGAGCAGCCCGGTGTTCGAATGGGCTGCCAGGGCCGTGACGCTGAAACGTTCGGGGAACTGGCGGATGACCTCCAGCGTGCTGCGGCCTATTGAACCCGTGGACCCCAGGACTGCGATGCGCTTCATAGCGATCAGAGCTCCATGGCGCCGAGGACGATGTGCACGTAAAAATAAAAGACCGGCGCGGTGAACAAAAGGCTGTCGATCAGGTCCAGGACGCCGCCGAAGCCCGGGATGATCTCCGAGGAGTCTTTGACCTGGCAGTCGCGCTTCATCAGCGACTCGGACAGGTCGCCGAGCTGGCCCAGTATCCCGCCGAATGCGCCGATCAGGATCATGTGTCCGTAGGAAAACGAAAGCCACGGCTTTGCGACCAGCGCGCCGAGCACGCTGAAGACCAGTCCCGCGATCGCGCCCTCCACGGATTTCTTGGGGCTTATCCGCGGTATGAGCGGGCGTTTTCCGAACCGGGCGCCGACCAGGTATGCGCCGACGTCGCCGAGCTTCGTGATCAGCAGGATCGCCGCAAAAAGCCCGACGCCGTTCTCCAGAAGCCTGATCCTGATAAGGAAGCTGAAAAACCAGGAGATGTAGAGTATGCCGAAGATGGTCGTGGAGATCCCCACCACCGCTCCCTGGCTCTGCCTGCGCTTGAACTGCATCATGAACAAAAACAGCAGCGCCAGCATGATGAACAGCAACTCCCACTTCCTGGTCAGCTCGAAGCGGAACATGATCGACAGCGGGATCACCGCGCCCATGCCGATGCCGAAGTATTTAAAACACGGGATGCCTTTGCGCTCAAGCATGGTGAAGAACTCATAGAGACCCAGCACGGTAAGCGCCGTGAGCGCGGCATTGAAGACCCAGCGGTTCAAGACCGCGATCACCACCAGGGCGACCAGGATGACCGAACTGTAGATGCGTTTGATAAGCATGCGTGCAGTGTTTTGAGGTCACGTGAGGCAGCCCGGACTCACCGTGTCTGCTTCACTGTTTCCTCGGCCCCGCCGAACCTGCGCTGTCTGCGCCGGTACTCTTTGACGGCCAGTTCCAGGTCCCGGCGATGGAAATCAGGCCAGTAGGTCCTGGTAAAATATAATTCCGTGTAGGAAAGCTGCCATAACAGGAAATTGGAAATCCGCTGTTCGCCGCTGGTCCGTATCAAAAGATCCGGGTCAGGCAGCCCCCTGGTGTAGAGGTAGTCGTTAAACTTCTGTTCGTCAAGGTCGCTGAAGTCGAGATCGCCGCTCTCGAACTGCGCGCACATCTTTTTTACGGCGTCGATCAACTCCTGCCGCGCGCCGTAATTGACCGCAAGGACCAGGACCAGCCCCGTGTTCTTCTTGGTCTTTTGCTCGGCGCTGCGTATCTTGTCGAGCAGATGATCGGGCAGGGGCCTGCCGCGCCCGATGACCGTAAACTTCACGTTGTTCTTGTGGAGACCGGCGACTTCGCGATCGAGGAAAGAGTCGAAATACCGCATGAGCATGTCGACTTCCTTCTTGGGGCGCGACCAGTTCTCCGTCGAAAAGGCGAACAGCGTGAGCACCTTGATACCCAGCTCTCCGGAGGCCCGGACGATCTCCTTGACGCGCATGGTCCCTTCCCGGTGGCCTGCGGCGCGGGGCAGATGGCGTTCTTCGGCCCAGCGGCCGTTGCCGTCCATGATGATGGCGACGTGCGAAGGAGAGCGGGCTTCCATGGTGCGTTCTATTTTTCCTTTACGTTAGCCGGCCCTTCGGATGACTAGAGGGCCAATCCCGAAAGCTTTAGGCTGGATCAATCCCCTTATGTCGCGAAGGGATCGACTGCGTTACTGGTGGACACGGTAATCGATGTCCGGGAACAGGTTATCCTTATATTCTATTTCGGAAAGCCATTCTTCGTCTATGGAACCGTGCTGTATCTCTTCATAGAGCCGGTTAAAACGCAGCAGGTGGTCCTTGGTCCGCGCCACGGCGTAACTGGTATGGGTGCCGGTGCCGAGGATAAAAGCCCAGTCTGAACTCTGGGCCAGCAAAAGTTCCCGCAGCGCCTGGTTCAGCGCCCGGCGGGTTACGCCCCCGGTGCCGTTTGAGTGCGTGCGGGCCAGCTCGGTCATGCGTTCGGAAGCCGAATGCAGGTGGCGGTAGATCCAGTCGTTGGGACCCTGCAGCCACATCTCGCTGTATCCCTTCCAGCCCCAGCTCGACATCGAGGGGGTGACGACCTGGTTGCGGCGGTTCTCCTCGAGGTATTCCGACGGCGTGATGAGACGGATGATGTCCTGGTCGCACACGGTCTTGCGGATCAGGAAATCCAGCCACTGCGGGCCTTCGAACCACCAGTGGCCGTAGAGCTCGGCGTCATAGGGAGAGACGATCATCGGCTTCTTCTGCATGAAATCGAACAGGAACTCCACCTGGCGCTGGCGGTTGAACAGGAAATTGCCCGCGTGCGAAGCTGCGGTCTCGCGCGCCCACTCCGGCACGTAGGGCTCTTTCTGGTTCGAGGTGCCGGTGATGCGGAAATACTTGATGCCGGTGTTGATGCGCACGCCGTCCGGGTGGATGTACGGCTTGATGTAATCGAATTCCAGGTCGAAACCGATGTCGCGGTAAAACTCGCGGTAATTGTAATCGCCGGGATAGCCTTCGATGGACGACCAGACCTGCTTTGAGGATTCCAGGTCCCTGCCGAAACAGGCGATGCCCGTGCCCTTGCAGTAGACCGGCGCGAACACGCCGTACTTCGGACGCGGCGTGGCGTGCAGGACGCCGTGGGAATCGCTGAAGAAATATTTCAGGCCGGCCTCGCGCAGGAGTTCGTCGTGGCCGGGCTGGTACCCGCACTCCGGCAGCCAGATGCCGCGCGGCTTCCTGCCGAAGTTGGCTTCATAGTGCGAGACCGCTACTTTAAGCTGCGCCCTGATCGATTCGCGGCAGGTGTCCATCAGCGGGAAATAGCCGTGCGTGGCCCCGCAGGTGATGATCTCGATCTTTCCCAGGTCCTGGAGGTTCTTGAACGCCGTCACGAGGTTCCGGTGGTACTTGTCGAATGTATCGCGCGCCCTGCAGAAGTGGTTGACGTACATGATGGCCAGGCGCTGGAACTGCGGCTGCCAGGTGGTACGCTCGATCTCGCGGTGCGCCAGTTCTATCAGTTTATTGATATGCTTGGAATACCGGTCCTGCAAAAGCGGGTCGGTGAGCATCGACAAAAGCGTCGGGGTCATGGACATGGTGATGCGGAAATCCACCTTGTCCTCGACCAGCTTCTCGAACACCCACAACAGCGGGATATAGGTCTCGGTGATGGCTTCGTAGAGCCAGTCTTCCTCCAGGAAATCCTCGTGTTCGGGATGCCGGACGAACGGAAGATGGCAGTGCAGGACTAGCGCGAGGTATCCTTTATTCATGTCGTTGCGAAGAACTTTGTCTCTTCCTCTTTATTGACGGCGTTTGCGGTCTTGGTCTCCCTGGTCACGATGGGCGTGATGATGCGCTCTTCCACCTTATCGGCGGACACTGCCCGTACCGGGATGACCTGCTTTCCGTCGGGCAGATAATACCGCAGGGTAAAGGTTCCGTCGGGACGCAGCTTGATGGGCTTGCCCTGCACGGTCACGGCCGCGTCGGGTTCGGTGGCGCCGTAGACGATGAGCTCGCAGTCGACCACCAGCCAGAACGAGCGTTCCTTTTGCCGTTTGCGCACCGGGCTTGCCGCAGAGGTGATGCCGGGCGATGCCAAGACACCCGAGAACAGCGCCTGCTTGAACCGTTCCTGCCAGCCTTTGCCGGGGGATGTCTTTCCCAGGCCGAAGCCCATGCCGTAGAGCCTGCCGAACATCTCCTCGGGGACCATCCATTCTTCGTCGGTGATCCAGGACGGCCCGTCGATGGGCGTGGTCACCACGTTGGAGCGCAGGATGGTGATGAACTCGCCGTTGGGAAGCCTGAGGCCGTAATCCACGACCCACGACCTGCCCGGCCCGCCGGTATCGATGTACCAGTTGGTGGCCTCGGGGGAGACTTCGATGTCAAAATGGCGGTGTGCGTTCTTGCCGTTGAAGATGATGTGGCTGACGTCGTAGACTCGCAGCACCTTCTTGGCGCTGAAAAATATGTCTTTTAACCTGTTGACGAGGTTGTTCCAGGTGGTGTGGGTGATCTCCCAGTAGCAGTGCAGCCACCAGGGGTCGCGCACCTGCAGGACGAGCTTGTCCTTGTTGTACGCTCCCGGCAGGTCCTGCGGCATTGCCTTGCGGGCCTTCGGGACTTCGGGGTGCGAGAACTTTGCCTGCTCGACCTGCATCTCGCGCACCCCCAGCACGTCCTCACGGGCAAATTCTGCCGGCGCAGGTTTCGGCGTTTCCTGCCGTGCCTTGCGGCGTACGGCGGCCTTCGCCGGGGAAGCCTTGGCCGCGACCTTGTCCGTCTTCCTGCGGTTCCTTACCTTCGCGATCTTTTCCTTTATCTTGCGCAACATGGCAACCACCTCCTCAAATTTCCGGCGGGGATTCTGTCGGAAATTCAACCTCGGGCCCCGCGGCGCGGGACGAGAGGTCTATCAATTTTTACTTCTTCGGCTTGTCGCTTACTTTGCCTTTGCCGAGCAATTCCTTCAACTGCGCTTCAAGCGCCTCCTTGGCCTTGTTGATCTTATCAAGTTCGCTCTTCAGGCTTGCGTTCATCAGCTGTTCCTGCGTCAGCGACTTCTGCAACGTATCAAGCGAAGCCCTGAGCCCGGCGATCTCCTCGCCGGCTTTCTTCAAATTCTGATCGAGCGCCGACTGCGCCTTTTCCAGTTCAGCCAGCTGTTTCTCGCGGTCGAGGCGGACGTCCATTTCCTTGGTACGGGCCTTCTGGTACTGGGAGACTTTACTGCAGGAACTTGCCCAGAGTAAAAGTAAAATAACGTTTGCGACTGCCGCAGCGATCAATAGCCGTACGCGCATCTTCTCTTCCACCGCACCCTCCGTTTAATGCCTGGCCCCGGTTCTTCTACCGGTTCTTCTATTTGAGATTCTCTTCGGCGGAAACCGCCTGATCTTTGACTTTGGATATCCGGGGGATTATGACGATCTCCACGCGCCGGTTCTGCTGCCTGCCTGCCTTGGTGTCGTTCGGGGAGACCGGCTGGTACTGGCCGTATGCGGCAGCCGACAGCCGTTCGGGAGCGACCCCTGCCTTTTCCGTGAGATGCTGCAGCACGCCCAGCGCCCGTTGAGCTGAAAGTTCCCAGTTCGATTTCCATCCCGAGTACTTGATCGGCACGTTATCGGTGTGCCCTTCGATACCGACCTTGTATTCCGCGACTTCCTCGTTTAAGACGCGCGCGACCTTGTCGAGGATGGGCAGGCTTTCCGGACGCAAGGTCGCCTTGCCCGAATCAAAGAGGATATCTGCGACAAAGGTGATCACCAGGCCCTTCTCCGCGCGCGCAAGCTTGACCTGCTTGTCCTGTATTTCCCGGGCGAGCCGCTCTTCGAGGACTGCCTGCGCCTGCGTCAGCTCGTCCACCTGGCCCGACAGCCGATTGATCGTATCGAGGTCGGTGCGCCTTCCCTTCTGGACGACAAAAGAACAGCCGCAGAAGGCAGCGACGCAGATGACGATGCCGATGGCCCTGCATGATCGCGCTACCATTATAATCCTCCTTGCATAGAGATGCACTGCGCAGAAAGCGCGTACCGGCCGCTCCTTTTAAGGCCGGGTGCTATTCAGCGGGAGATTGTGATCGTGTCGTGTAAGGGAACGAGGTATGTTCAACTGCTAACTATAACACAACCAAAATCTTAAGTCAAGATTTTTCGAGTACCCCCGTTACAACCTCGTAGGTGCAACCTGCGAGGTTGTAACTTCGGTCGGGTTCTACACGAAGATCGTCTGGTCGCGGGAGGAACCGACCGAGACAATGGAGATCCTGGCGGCCAGTTCGTCTTCCAGATACCGGATATAGCTTTTTGCTTTCGGAGGGAGTTTCTTGTAATCCTTTATGTCCGTTGTAGATTTGTCCCAGCCGCAAAGCTCTTTATAGACCGGTTTGGCGTTGTTTAAAACCTGGAAATCTGCGGGAAAGGTCTTGAATCTTTTTCCTTTATAGGTATAGGCAACGCAGACCTTGATCTCTTCCAGGCCGTCAAGCACATCGAGCTTGGTCAGGGCAAGTTCATTGATGCCGTTCAAAAGCACTGCGCGCCTGGCCAGGACCAGGTCAAACCAGCCGCACCTGCGCGGCCTGCCGGTGGTCGCGCCGAATTCGCGGCCCTTGGCGCGGATACACTCGGAGAACGCGGGGTCGAACTCGGCGGGGAACGGCCCTTCTCCGACGCGGGTGGTGTAGGCCTTGACCACGCCGATGACCTTATCGATCTGCGTGGGGCTGATGCCGCTTCCGATACAGCAGCCGCCGGCTGTCGCCGACGATGAGGTGACGAACGGATAGGTGCCGAAATCGATGTCCAGGAACGTGCCCTGCGCGCCTTCGAAGAGGATGTCTTTTCCGGCCCCGACGGCCTTTGCAAGCGCGCCGGCGACGTCGCAGATGTAAGGTTTGAGTTTCCTGCCGAATTCCAGGTAGTCGGCGTAGATTCGCTCGGCCCTGTAACCTTCGTGCGCGTAGACCTTGGCGAAGATCTCGTTTTTCTCGACGAGATTGTCCGATAGTTTTTCTTTGAGCACCGCGGGATTCAGGAGGTCCACCATCCGGATGCCGCAGCGGTTGATCTTGTCCGCGTAGCAGGGCCCGATGCCGCGGCCGGTGGTGCCGATGCGATGCGTCCGCTTTCCCTCGCGCAGCTTGTCCAGTACCTTATGGTACGGCATGATCACGTGCGCCAGTTCCGAGACAAGGAGCCTGCCCGCGATACCGACCTTGGCCCGTGCAAGGCCGGCGATCTCTTCCAGCAGCGACTCCGGGTCGATGGTCACGCCGTTGCCGATGCAGCAGACCTTGCCCTTATGCAGGATGCCCGACGGGATGAGGTGAAAGACGAAATTCCTGCCGTCGACCACGACGGTGTGGCCGGCGTTGGAGCCGCCCTGATAGCGCACCACGAAGTCGGCGCGGGAGCTCAACAGGTCGATGATCTTTCCCTTGCCCTCGTCCCCCCACTGTGCCCCTACGATGACGGTGTTCATAGGCTCCTATAAGCTCATGGTGAATATCCTGCGGGCGATGTCCGGGTATGCCGCGATGAACTTCATCTCTTCGTCGACCAGCGGCTTCTGGTTGTGGACGTTGGCGTAGCGCGCCAGCTCCAGGATCTCGGCGGCCTCCCTGTCGTCCTTGAAGGCGACCTCCAGCTTATCGTAGACGTTGCGGAATCCCTTGATGCCGGAATACTCTCCGACGGTAATCTTCCTGCCCGTCTCGATGATGTCCGGCTCGCCGCGTCCCAGCTCCTCGTAGTCGTAGAGCTCGTAGTTGCGCCGGTCCTTGAGCGCCCCGTCGGCGTGGATGCCGGATTCATGGGCAAAGGCGTTCGCCCCCACGCCGGGCTGGTTGATGGGTATGGGGATGCCGAAGGCGTAGGATGCGTACTTGCAGAGCTTCCAGGCGACTTTCAGATTGATCCGCTCGTCCAAAACGTACTTGCCTCCGACGCCGCTTCCGTACTTGATGGCCAGGACGACCGCGACCAGGTCGGCGTTTCCTGCCCGCTCCCCCATGCCGTTGACGCAGGTATTGATGTAGGCGTCGCAGCCTGCGTCGTTCGCAGCCATGGCGCCGGTAATGGAATTGGCCACCACCATGCCGAGGTCGTTGTGGCAGTGGACTTCGATGGGCATCGAGACCGCTTCTGCCAGCGCCTTGATGCGCTCGTAGATGGTGAACGGCGAGTCAAACCCCAGGGTGTCGCAGTAGCGCAGCCGGTCGGCGCCGGCATCTTTTGCCGCGCGGGCGAATTCGATGAGGTATTCCATGCGGGTGCGCGAAGCGTCTTCGGCGTTGACGCCCACGGATTCCGCGCCCAGCTTGTGCGCGGCCTTGACCGCGTCGGTCATCTCCCGGATGATCGAGCCATGGTCGAGCTTGCCCTTGAACTTGTGCGCGATCATCTGATCCGAAGTCGAGATGGACAGGTTGACGAACTTAAGGTTCGGTACGAGCTTGAACGACGCCCTTACGTCGTCCGCGGTCGCGCGCAGCCAGCCGCTCAGGCGTATCCGTTTGAACGCGCCCTTCTTGACCAGTTCCAGGTTCGCATTGAGGTAATTGGTCTCGTGGCGGGTCATGGGAAAGCCGAATTCCGACTGGAACACGCCCATCTCGTCGAGATAGAGGTTCAGCATCGTCTTCTGCAGCTTGGAAAGGCAGATGCGCGACGTCTGCACGCCGTCGCGGTTGGTGACGTCCACCAGATAGATTTTCGGTTTATGGCTCATTCGCTCACCTCGTGATGATCGCACGCAGTTCTTCCTTGTCCGGCACCTTGTTCGAGCCGAACACCTCCTGGTTATTCATTAGATACGTCGGTCCGTTGGCGATTGCCAGCTCGCGGTTCAGCGCCACGTTGTCGCGAAGGAGCTGCACGCCCTCGGGGCCGCGGGCGCAGAGTTTCACGGCCGAGGCATCGGCCTCCTGGATGCAGTCCTCCCACCATGCCGACTGCGGATTCCCCGCGCGGCAGGAGATGTAATTATAGAACGACTGCGGGTACTGCTTCTGTACGCAGACCGCGCGCAGGGCCTCCTCGATCTCAGCCGCGCCTCCCGCGGCCTGGAAGGACTGGCCGTCGTCCATGACCAGGAAATGTATCTTCGGGTCGAATTCCCTGATGACCTCTAACAGCTGCGCCGTGCCCGGGTTCGCGAGGCTGATAAAGACGTCGAACCGGTTGTTGAGTTTTTTGCGGTTCAGGAAAAATCCCAGGCCGGCGACCTCGGGTTTGAGCATATAGTAGCCTGCCGCCGGCTCCAGGTTCTGTTTCAGGTTCTCAAAGCCTTTCTCCCGTTCGATCTCTTTGCCGAACAAATATACGGGCAGTCCCGGGAGGTTCAGTTCCCTGATCAGGGAATCCGCCTTTGCGGACGGATAATTGACGGTGGCGACGGAAAGGCCGGTGATCTGCCGCTTCATGGCAGCGACCGTATCGTCCGTTTTACAGGTACGGCAGCCGGCGGCGGTGACGACCGTAAGCGGCACCTTGGGCGCGGGCGTGAACCGGCACTGGGCATTCTGCCTGCCCGGGTCAAGGCAGGAGCCGATCATGCCCTCTTTCCTGCATTCTCCGTCGGAAAAGCACTTCGGCAGCATCGCCAGCATGTCTCTGTCGTCTTTGAGCTTATCCCAGACCCGCAGCTCTTCGGTCCGTGCGTCGGTAAGCCTGTTGTCCTTGACAATCAGGTTCGCCACGACGACGCGCCGGCCTTCCCAGCGCGGCGCAATGGTCAGCACG
>JAQTMD010000021.1 GCA_028714595.1 Candidatus Omnitrophota bacterium | reverse complement strand
GTGCGGACACGTACCACCGTATCCGTCTTCCCGAGTACGCGCATTCCTACAGCGACGAGGTCGGTAAGCCTCAGGTGCCCCTGAAGGGGTTCCTGGTGACCATGGAGGATAAGAAGCCGGTTTCCCTGTCCGTGCTCGATTACGAACGGGAGGAATTCTCATCGGGCTACAACGTTTATCCGGTACCGCAGCGGGTACTCGTAACGGCAGGAGGAACGGTGTTTTTGGCATCGCAGTTTTATAAGGACGCGCTGACCTACGCTGCCAACGGTTTGTTCCCCGGCACGCTTGCCGAGATAGACTATTCAAACTATCTGCGCGGCCAGAGCGTAGCCAAGATACGTTTTTATCCTTTCCAGTTCAACCCGGTCACCGGGGCAGTGGATTTCTATAAACGCATCCGCCTGCGGCTTTCCACGCAGGCTGCCGCGCAGCAGACCGCTTCAGCCGGGGGAAACGGCGTGCCGGCAGGGACCGCCAGTGCATACAAGATACTGGTCAATGAAGACGGCATCTATCGGATAACGCAGGCTGACCTTGTTGCCGCAGGCGTGGATGTTGCCGGTCTGGATCCTCGAACGATGAAGATGTACAGCCGGGGTACCGAGATACCGATCTATGTTTCCGGAGAAAACGACGGCGTCTTTGATGCGGCAGACTACCTGGAGTTTTACGCGCAAAAAGAGGACTCGCGGTTTACCTACACCAACGCGTACTGGCTGGCCTTGACCGCGGGCAGCGGCCTGCGCATGCAAGAGACAACCGCTTCCGCGGGGGTCACGCCCTCGGAGTTCCTCTGGACGCACCATTTTGAAGAGAACACGAACTACTGGATGGAATCGGCACAGGATGACCCGTGGTTTTTCCTGTCGATGGTGACCGGGGCGCAAAGCCAATCCTATGCGACCACCCTTATCGACGTGGTTGACTCGCCGCAGAACGCGGTCATCAAGGCGTCGGTGGTAGGGTATAAATGGGGCACCGGGGACGTCACCCACCACCTGCGTTTTTACCTGAACGACCATATCATAGGCGATGCCAGCTGGCAGAACAACGGGCCCAAAGAGCTGACATTTGACGTGCCCTCGTACTGGCTGGCAAGCGGCATTAACACCATCAAGGTTACGCGCATCAACGACACGGCCGCAGATGCCACCGGCCTGGTGCTGGCGGACTGGTTTGATATTTCCTACTGGAGACAATACAAGGCGCAGGATGATTATCTGGAGTGCGCGCCGTCGGGGGTGGGTTCGTATACGTACCGCGTCGCCGGTTTTTCAGACCCGGATGTGCGCGTGTACGATATTACCGATGCTGCGGACGTCCGCCGGGTATCGGGATTTTCAGTGACTCCTGACGGGCCGACCTATACCGCGGCATTCAATGCTTCATCCGAAGCAGAGGCAAAATACGCGGTAGTCTCGGATTCGGGGGCGAAGTCCGCTGTTGCCATTGTGGCTGACGAACCCACAACGCTTCGTTCCGGCGTAAACCGCGCGGATTATATCATCATCGCCTGCGATAACTTCGTTGAGGAGACCGCACCCCTGGCGGCATATCGGCAGAGTCAGGGGCTTGCGGTCAAGACGGTCAAGCTCACCGATGTCTACGACGAATTCAATTACGGCGTGGCCTCGCCGTATGCCGTCAAGTATTTCCTGCAGTATGCGTACGAGAACTGGCAGAAGCCGGCGCCGACGTACGTGCTGCTGGTAGGAGATGCGACCTATGATTTCCGCGACGATGAAGGCTGGGGGTTCACGAATTATATGCCCACCTACTTCATCTACAATCAGGATTTCGGAGAGACTGCCACGGACAGCTGGTTCGCCTGTTTTGATTCCGCAACCGATATCTTCCCCGAGATGCTCGTCGGCAGATTTCCCGCAAAGACCGAAGCACAGGTGACTGCCATGGTCAATAAGACCATCGCCTATGAGGCAGTACCCTTGACCGAAGACTGGACCAAGAAGACGGTGTTTGTGGCTGATGACGAGAGCATGTTCGAGCAGATGGTCAATACCTTGAGCGCGCAAGTGACCCGGGATTATTCCAAAAAC
This sequence comes from Candidatus Omnitrophota bacterium, assembly GCA_028714595.1. GTDB lineage: Bacteria > Omnitrophota > Gorgyraeia > Gygaellales > Profunditerraquicolaceae > JAQTMD01. The sequence continues at coordinate 11,346 of JAQTMD010000021.1, read as the reverse complement.
ACTATTTACCTGGGCGATTATGCCAATGTCAATGATTGTAAACAGGACATACGGAGCGCTTTCAACAGCGGGGCGCTGCTGGTTACCTATGCCGGTCACGGCAGCATCCAGCTCTGGGCAGAGGAGGAGATATTCACCAATGCCTCCATCGCAAGCCTGACCAATGCAGGCAAATATCCGTTTGTGGCGGCGTTAAACTGCGTGAACGGCTATTTCGTGTATCCGGAGACGTTAGAATGCCTGGCAGAGGAGCTGCTGCTTGCCGAGGATAAGGGCGCGGTTGCGGTCCTGGCGGCGTCGGGGATGTCTTTGAGTTCGCACCAGCAGATCCTGGCAGAAGGGCTGTTCGATTCACTGTTCAAGCAAAAGGAACGCATCCTCGGCTCTGCAGCGGCAAAAAGCAGGCTCTACCTCTTCCAGGAGGCAGCGGATTCTGCAGCCGAGGCCCTGCAGCAATTCAACCTCTTCGGGGACCCGGCGCTGGTGCTGCGCAAAGAGGCGCTGACCAGCCCTGCGGCGACGGCTGCGGCAGTGTACTCGCCGGTCAAAGGCATCAGTTCTTTTTATTCGCTCGATATAAGCCGCGACGCCTTAAAGATCTATCCTTCGCTGGTATTTGAAGAAGAAAAGACCTGGCAGCAAGAGGAGCAAAAGCCGGCGCCAAAAGGCAGGAAGAAGCCGGCCGAAATAGCGGCAACAACTCCTGCGAAAAACCTGCTTATCGAGCGGCTGACGCCGCAGCCGCGGTCAAAGACGCAGGCCGGGCGCAAGCAGCCCGAAGCCGCACTTTCAGGCGAGCCGCAGAACAGGGTCGTACGCTTAGGCCCGGTGCCACGGCCTGTTGAGACCCCGGCCATCCAGCCGATACAGAAGATAAGCCTCTCCGAAGCTGCCGCAACCAGGACCCGGGAAAAGGCACGGCTCGAGAAACAGCAGGGAGCATGGCAGAGGATTTTCAAGGCCGTCTCTGATTTCTGGAATTCGATGTTCAAGAAGAAATAATGGAACTGCCTGAAAAAACCGCAACGAAATTCTCGGTCCTTGTCGGCGGGACGGTGTTCGGCCTGGAATTCAGGGGGAAATTCCCCTTTGCAGCGCTGGGCGAGGTGTACGCGCCTTTTCTGACGCGCCGGCGTCCCCGCTATTGTTTTCAGGTGAGCGCGCAGGCAGCCGATACGGCCCGGGGCGCAGATGAGCGCTTTTCATTCGTTTTTGAGAAGAGCCGTTATACGATCCGTTCGGGTATTGTCCGCGCAGTGCTTGATGAGCGTTCGCAGAAGGCGGAAGTCGGATTTTGTCCCGAAGTACCTGCCGAAGCAATGATCAGCGTTTTGACGAACCTGATGATGGTTGTCCTGTCCGGGAAAGGCTGCCTGTTCTTTCATGCCTGCGGGATCGCAGACAAGGACAGGGCATACGTGTTCGTGGGCAGGTCCGGAGCAGGCAAATCGACGGTGGCAGGCTTCTCGCAGCATGCGACTGTCTTAAGCGAGGAACTGGTGGGTATCATGGCCGCCCGCAAAGGCCCGGGCGCGTTCGCCGTGCCGTACGCCGGCGACCGCAGGTTCAGCCGGCGCAGCAACCGTTCGTACGCGCTGGCCGGGATGTATTCCCTGGTCAAGGACACGAAAAATGCGGTGATCGCCGTGCCTAAGCCCGAGGCGCTGGCGGAATTCTATATCTTCCCGCCCGCCGTCGGCGCAGGCCGCATGCTCGATAAGCACCTTGCGCTCTACGGCAGCCTCATCCGCTCGACTGAATGTTTCCGGCTGCATTTCCTGCCGGATAAAACGTTTTGGAGGTGTATCCATGCATACGGAAACTAAGGTACCGGAGCGCTCGGCATCTCTGGCCTGGCGCAGGATAGAGGACGAGGTCATCATCGTCACCCCGTGCGAAGGCCTGGCGCGCGTGCTGAATGCCAGCGGCTCGCGCATCTGGGAGCTTATCGACGGGGTCCGTTCAACCGCAGATATCGTCACGGAGCTGGGCCGCGAGTTCGACGCACCCGCAGGGCCGGCAGAAGAAGACGTGGCAGCCTTTCTCGCCGAACTTGCGCAGAAAAAACTGGTGAGGTTCAAGGAGTGATCACACCGCAGGCGCTCGATCCCTATGAGGCGATCGAGCAGAAGACCATCCAACGTTGTATCCCGTTCAAGCTCGACTGGGAGCTGACCTATCGCTGCAACCTGCGCTGCATCCATTGTTACCAGACAAGACCGGCTGATATGCAAGAAGAACTGGCTGCCGAGGAGGCATTTTCCGTGATCGATCAGCTTGCCGCCATGGGCTGCCTGTATATGACCTTGACCGGCGGCGAGGTGCTGCTGCGCCGGGATTTCTTCGCGATCGCCGCCCATGCGCGCTCGCAGGGGTTTGCGCTGCGCATCTTTACCAACGGCACGCTCATAGACGAAGAATGCGCCGGTCGCATAGAAAAGCTCGATCCCCTGGGCGTCGAGATAAGCCTGTACAGCTGCCGGGCCGACATCCATGAATCAATAACCGGAATTCGCGGTTCGTTCGAAAAGACAGTGCGCGCCTTCAAGCTCCTGAAAGCGCTGCGGGTCAATGCCGTGGTCAAGGCGACGTTCATGGAACAGAATCAAAATGAGCTCGAGGGCCTGCGCAGGTTCGCCGATGAACTGGATTGTCCGTTCAGGTTTTCGTTCACGGTCATACCCAAGCTTGACGGCTCGGATGACCTGCGCAAGCTGCGCGTCAGCGAAGAATGCATGGCCAAACTCTGGGAGCCGCACGGCTGGATGGTCTCCGGTATCAGCGAGGGAGGTTTGCCTGTCTTTGAGCCGCTGTGCGCGGCGGCGTTCAATTCCCTCTATATCTCGCCTTACGGCGAGGTCTATCCGTGCGTCACCCTGCGCAAGCCCTGCGGCACGGTGCGTTCAAGCCCCATTGCGCAGATCTGGAGCAGCCCTTTTTTCAAGGAGGTCCGGTCTCTGGCGCTTTCCGACCTCACCGAGTGCCGCGGCTGCCCGGATGCCTTGTACTGCGACCGTTGCAGCGGGCTTGCATTCATGGAAAAAGGGGATATGCGGGCGGCATCACCCAATGATTGCGTGCTGGCGCGCATGCGCAAACGATCCATACAACAATTCAGGAGGGACCATGGATAAGAAGAGAAAGAAGGAATACCTGAAGCCGAAGATCGTGTATGAGAAAAAGATCGAGGCTCTGGCCGCGGTCTGCAATACCCAGTGGATGGGGCCCGGCTCCACCTGCTGCATGAAGATAAGCTGCGTCAAGCGTTCCTCGTGATGGCGCTATGCACGAGCGCCTCGAGCCGCACATAGCCCGCCTCTTTGCACGGGAACTTGCGCATTCAGCGTGCGCCACCCTGGTCGTGCGTTCCTCGAGCATGAAACCTTTCATCCTGCCCGGCTCGACGCTGTCGGTGCAGCGCGTACCAACGCAGGAATACGGCTGCGGCGATATCATCGTATTCCTGCGCGACGATGAATTGTACGTGCACCGGCTCATCCGGCGCATGATCCAAGACGGCAGGACCGCATTCCTTACCAAAGGCGACAATGCGTTCGCCTTTGATGAGCCGGTTCCCTGCGGGCAAGTCCTGGGCAGGGCAATGAGCGTACAAAACGCCTCGGGCGTTGTTCGTTTTCAAACGGCGTTGGGCAGGATCATCGGCCGGTTCGCAGCCGTACTTTCGTATCTTGCGGCGTTTGCGTATGGGCAATTGCGTACCCTCAAAAGATTCATGATGAAACCATGATGCCGCTTGTCCAGGAATGCCGCTACCAGCAGGCTTCGCGCAATCTCTTTCTCTTGTCGCAGTTCGACGAGGTCTGCCGCAGTTTCTCCCGGGAAACTATAGAGTTCATGCCGCTCAAAGGCATCGCCTTCCTGGGCACCCTGTACGATGATTTTTCCCGCCGGTTCATCGGCGATATGGACATCCTGGTCAAGCCCTGCGATTGCACGCGCGCAGTATCGCTTTTGACCGCGCTCGGTTATGTCCCGGCCGGCTTTTGTTTCGACCCCCGCAGGCCCTGCAGCATGTACCTGAACTCGGCAGCCCTGGCAGCTCCCGGAGAGATCCAGTACACGCTGCATCTGCACTGGCATCTCCTGAATTCCACCTGGCCCATGTTCATGTTCAGGGTGGATATGCAGGAGTTGTGGCGCGGGTCGCGGCACTCCCCCGGGGTTCCGTACAGGATTATGGACCCGCATCATCTGCTCGTCTATCTCTGTCTGCACGCGTTCAACCACGGCTTTGACGGAAGGCACCTGGTCGAAGACATCCTGCGCGCTAACAACTTTTACCGGGGCAGTCTTTCGGCAGAGCGGGTGGCGCAGGTCGCCGGAGCCTGGAATGCCCGGCTGCCGGTATTCATGGGATTATCGCTGGCCGCGCTGCAAGCTCCCGATGACGAAGACCTCCGGCGTATTCGCGGGCTCGTCGCACCCGGCGACATGAGCCGCGGGGCACAGGGGCATTTCGATTCGCTCATGCGCACGGGCAAGGCAGGAGAGATCGCCATGGCCCTGTTTTTTCTGGAGATACTCGCACAGCCGAAGCAAAAAATAAAATTTATACTCTTGAGTCTTTTCCCGCCGCTGGCTTCTTCGAACGGGATCACCTGGGGCAAGGCCTGCATGCGCCTTGTCTCTTTTGCCGCGCGGTTGGCAGGTGGTTTCCTGCGCCGTACAACCTCATTCCTGTTATCGGTATGTTAGAATTGGGCAAGCGTACCGTTTGCGCGCGCCCGGCAAAGCGCCAGGGAAAAGACCTTTACGCTTACCGGAAGGAGCACGACGGCAAAGATCAGAAGCGGCACCAGCTGCGGAAGAAGCTCTGTGATGGAAGACCCGCGAAAGCAGGCGTATTGTATGGCCCTGATCGCGTAGGTGATCGGCAGAAGGCGGGAAAAGAACGCCAGCCAGGCGGGAAGGACGGTGACCGGGAAATAGACGCCGCCCAGGAGCCCTTCGGCGCTGCTTATCAGCCAGCTCAAGGGATTGCCGCGCTTGGTCACCAGGACAAAACTGGCTGACAGTATGCCCAGGGCGCTGAAAGAGGTTACGGCCAGGACCAGGACCGCCAGGCACGAGAAGACGTTGGCCCGGCTGAAATCTATTCGAAAGCAGCTTATGCCGACGATGATGAATACCAGCAATTTGATAGTGGCAAGCAGGACGTTCCAGGCCGCCATGGAAAACAGGAATACCGCTGTTCTTGTGGGCGCGGCAATGACGGCCTCAAGCGTTCCCTGCAGCTGCTCCTGGCGCAGTTGTCCCGCGAACGATCCCAGCCCCATCCCCACGTAGCTGAAAAAAGCGCTCGCCAGCAGGACGTAGGAAAAGTAGTTGACGCCGAATTCCTCCAGTTGCGGCGCCATGCGCCCCCCGAAAAGCTTATCGATGAAGAAGTACGAGACGACGCTGGTCAGCACGCTGAAGATGTCGAAGAAAAAAGACAGCGGGTAGCTCGATTCGATGAGCAGGTCTTTTTTGAGGAAGGCGAGAATTTGTCTAATCATGGGACGTGCGTTTCAGTCAGTTTCAGATAGATGCGGTCCAGGTCTGCGCCCGGTTCGCCTGCCTGCCGGCGCAGGGCATCCAGGGTCCCTGTCCCGGCAATCCTGCCCTTGTCCAGGATGAGGAACCGCTGGGCGGAATCCGCAGCCTCCTGCAGGTTATGCGTGGTAAAGATCACGGTCGTGTTGTTCCCGAGGGCCAGCCGATCCCTGATGAGACAACGCACCATGTCCGCCGAGGCATGATCCAGATTTTGCGTGGGTTCGTCCAGGAGCATGAGCGCAGGCTCGTGGAGCAGCGCGCGCATAAGGGCAAAACGCCTGCGCATGCCGGAAGAATACGAATCAAACCGCCTGTCCCCGTAATCAACGCAGAAAATGTCAAGCAGGTACTCGATGCGGGAACGCGTCGCCTGCTTCGAAAGGCCGTACAGGGCTGCAAAGAACTCCAGGTTTTGCCTTCCGGTCAGGCGCCAGTAGAAGCTGCGTTCGTCGCCGGAGACGAACCCGATGAGAGATCTTATCTTTCGGTCGGCGCTGCCCGCTGCAAGGCCTGCCACCGTCACCGAGCCGGAGTCGGGAAGGACCAGCGTTGCAATGATCTTTAAGAGCGTGGTTTTGCCGGCGCCATTGGGGCCGAGTATTGCCAGCGATTCTCCCCCGGCAACGTCAAAGGATATGCCGTTAAGCGCGTGCGCGGCACAACGGTCTCTGGACCGCGGGCAAAAGAGACCGGAGAATGAGAAAGGAGCAGGAAAGATCTTGGAGACATTTTCTACGCTCACCATAAAGAGCAGTGTATCAGAAAAAGGCGGTATGGTCAATACGGTCGTCCGCTTGAGTTAATCCGCAGACGCAACAGCTATTTCCCTCGCAGTGCTATGAGTTACGTCGCACGCAGTGCGACGTAACTCATCTGCTCATTAAAAATTTCTTGCTAACCCATTGATTTTATGGTAAGTTAGAGCAATAGACAGGAGGATTTGTGCCCCAATACGAACTCAATCTTCGGGATTACCTGCGTATCTTCCGTAAACGCAAGGTGGTCATTGTCGTCACGTTTGTCCTGGTTTCTCTTTCCAGTATCATCTTCCTTACCACCGGAGAAAAGGTTTACCGGTCCAGCGCCCTGGTCAAGATCGAACAGCGTAAGACCATCGCCGGGCTCTTGACCGAGATGATCGTCTACAGCCCCGGGGACGTCATGACCACGGAGTCGCAGTTCGTTTCAAGCTTTCCGGTAGTCCTGAACGTCGCCCTGCGCACCGGTAAGCTGAAAGACGAATGGATACACGGCCTTCAGGGCGGGGGCGAGATCGCATACATCGAGCCGGAGGATGTCAGGCCGGAATACATCGAGGAAGTCAACCAGGTCGTCAGCGACCTGCAGGAAAAGATATCCGTTGAGATCGTCACCAACACCAACATGATCAGGATCACCGCGGATTCGCCCGAACCCAGGGATGCCATGACCGTCGCCAACACCGTCGCAACGGTGTACATCGAGGCGGACCTGCGGGAGAAGAACAAGCAGGCTGCCCATGCCCGCGAGTTCATCGAAGATCAATTGAAAAATCTTGAGACCAACCTGCGCAAGTCCGAAGACGAAAAGCTTCAGCATTTCGGGGAAGGCGCGGAGATGGTAAAGCTCGCAGCGCCCATCGAAGACCGGCTCGTGGAACTGCAGTTCAAACTGGCCGAGCTTTTGCAGAAATATACCGACCGGCACCCCCAGGTGATCCAGCTGCGGGACCAGATCAGGAGCCTTGAGTCGCAGATCCAGGGCGTCTCGGGCAAACAGCTGGAATACGCCCGCCTGCTCAGGGAGATCGAGGTCAACAAGAAGCTGTTCGAGATGCTCAAGGAAAAACTCGAGGAGGCCAGGATCACCGAGGCGCAGAAGGTCAGCGATGTCTCGTTCGTCGAGCGCGGGGTCCTGCCGGAGCGGCCGGTAACCGGCGACCGGACCCTGAAGATCATCATGGCCTCTTTTCTGGGGCTGGTTCTGGGCGTGGCGCTGGCGTTCATTTTCGAGACCATGGATACCTCGATCGGTACCATCGAAGACGTGGAAAACGTGATCAAACTGCAGGTGCTCGGCGTGGTGCCGCCGATCGAATGGGAGAACAGGACCTATACGCTGCTGAACCGTCTGAGAGAGCAGTTCGCCCCCCCGAGCAAGACCGACTCCGAAGAGCGGTTCGTGCATCTCTTCGCCCACTTCAAGCCCCAGTTGCCCACGACCGAGGCGTTCAGGAACATCCATACCAACCTGAAGCTCAACTCCTCGAAAAAGGCGATCATCATCACCAGTTCCGGACCCCGGGAAGGAAAGAGCACCGTGACCTGTAACCTGGGACTGGTCATGGCCCAGATAGGCTTGAAGACCCTGCTGGTTTCCACCGACCTGCGCCGGCCGATCCTGGCCAAGATGTTCGGGATAAAGCGGGAGCCGGGCGTCAGCGAGCTGGTGCGCGGCGTGGCGGGCCTGGACGAAGTGCTGTATAATATCACCGATATTCTCCTGGGCGACCTGGGATTCGACCAGATCAGAAAGACGCCCGGCATGGAAAACATCTGGATCATGCCGTCCGGCCGTCTGCCGTCCAATCCGGTCGAGGTCCTGGAGTCAAAAGCGATGGGCGACATCGTCAATCAGCTCAAAGGCAGGTTCGACGTCATCCTGTTCGATACGCCGCCGGTATTACCGGTGACCGATGCCAGCCTCCTGGCCGCCAAAGTCGACGGCGTGGTCATCGTCTATGAGATCGGCAGGACCGGCAGGGAAGGCCTGATGCGCACCAAGGTCCAGCTTGAGGCAGTGGGCGCCAAGATCCTCGGCGTGGTGCTCAACCACACCATGCCCCAGGCGGAACTCGTGTCCCCGTATCCGTATTACAAGAAGTATAAATATTACTCCAAAGAAGACGACAAGCTCGCACGCAAGAAAGCCGGTCCGGGGAAATCCTGAAAAAGGGCCGTACGGCGCATTCCGCATGCGCGGCCGGGGAACGAGAATCGGTTACGGGGCCTCACAGCAGCCCCGCTTTTTGTTATAGGCTATAACGCCATGCCAGACACGTCGGGAAGGATACCCCTCCAGATATTAGTCTTTTCGGCAGTCACCTGCCTGCTGTTCGTCTTCATCATCTTCGGCTTCCCCATCCAGAACGCCCTCGTGCTGTTTCTCGCCGGCATCGTCTTCGTCATCGCCTTCGTCAATACGAACCTGGCGCTGATCATCGTGATCCTGTCGATGCTCCTGTCGCCGGAACTGCGCGCGGGCAAGGCCGCGACCCGCTCCGTCAATATCAGGATCGAAGACCTGTTCGTGTTCATCATCTTTTTCGGCTGGATGGCGAAGATGGCCGTCAAAAAAGAACTGGGGTTGTTCCGCAAGAACCCCCTGAACGTGCCGATCCTGACGTACTTTACCATCTGCCTTATCTCGACGCTCGTGGCGCTCATGGGCGGCTCGATCCTGCTCAAAGACTCGTTCTTCTACCTGCTTAAGTATTTCGAATACTACCTGATCTATTTCATGGTCGGCAATAACCTGCGTTCGGTGCGCCAGGCCAAGGTCTTCGTCTACGTCATGATGGCGACCGCCTTTGTCGTCTGCATCATCGCCTGGACCCAGATACCGTCGGGACAGCGACTGACCGCGCCGTTCGAAATAGAGGGAGGAGAGCCCAATACCTTTGCCGGATACCTGAACCTGATGATGGCCATGATCCTTGCGCTCTCGATCTACGCGAAGGACAAGAAACTGCGGTTCATGTGGTGGGCGTTTTTCGGGTTTGCGGTCATCCCGTTCGTGCTGACGCTTTCCCGCGAAGGATGGATAAGCTTCATTCCCATGATCTGCGCATTCATCCTCCTGAACCGCAAGGCGCGCCTGCCCCTGATCATCGTCGCCGTGCTTGCCGTCGTATTGCTGCCTTCGGTAATGCCCAGGAAGGTCTTTGAACGGGCGGAGAACACCTTCGCGCCCGAGCGCTCGTACAGGTTCTTCGGCAAGAAGGTATATGTCTCCGAATCGACGTCGGAGCGGATCGATGCCTGGCAGAAGGCGCTGCGCAAGATGAGGAACAAGCCGCTCATAGGCTACGGCGTGCCCGGCGGCAGCGTCATCGATAATCAGTATACGCGCGTCATGATCGAAACCGGGCTGGTGGGGTTCGCCAGTTTCATGTGGTTGATCATTCTTTTGTTCCGGTTCGCGCTGCGGACCTACCGGGAATCGGAAGACGATTTCCTAAAAGCCGTGAGCCTGGGTTTTCTCTGCGGTTTTACGGCGCTGTTATTCCAGTCCCTGGGCGCGGCAGTATTCATCCTCATCAGGATCATGGAGCCGTTCTGGTTCCTGGCAGCGCTGGTGATAGCACTCCCCGACGTGGTAGAAGAAGAAAAGGCACTTGCCAATGCAGGAGTACCTCAAGCAGCCTAAAAAGGTATCGGATAAGGTCATCGTCAACACGTTCTACAACGTGCTGGGCAGGATCTGGTTCGTGGCGATCGGCGTGCTTTTGACGCCCTATATCATCGGCCGCGTCGGGGTAGAGCGCTACGCGGTCTGGGCCCTGGTCGGGGTGATCACCGGATACTTCGGCCTGCTCGATTTCGGCGTCGGCTCCTCCTTCGTGAAATACATCTCCGAGTTCGAGGCGAAAAAAGACTACGCCGCCGTCAACCGCCTGGTGAACACGGGGTTTGCCTTTTATGCGCTGTTCGGCCTGCTCGTTCTGGCTTTGAGCTTTGTTTGCATCGGGCCGCTTATGGAATTCCTCAAGATCCCGCCTGCCTTAAGGCCCGAGGCAAAGTTCGTGTTCCTGCTGGGCATCGCTGTTTTCTGCGGTTCCGATGCCATGGGGCCGTTTCTGGCGGTGCAGTCAGGGATGCAGCGCATGGACATCTCCAACAAAATCGCGATGGCCATGTCAACGGTCACGGTCGCAGGCACCCTGTTTTTCCTGGAACAGGGGTTTGGCCTGGCAGGCCTGATACTGACCAATGCCATCGTGTTCGTCCTCACGGCGATAGTCGGTATCTTCGCGGCCCATCATCTTCTGCCGCAGCTGGCGTTTGACCCGTTCTCCTGGGACACCGCGACCTTCAAACGCATCTTTTCCTTCGGTTTCAAGGTCCAGGTTACCCGCATCTCAGGCACGGTCACGAGCCAGACGGACAAGATCCTGATCACCTATTTCCTGACTATCGGCCTGGTCACCGTCTACCAGCTTGGTTCCAGCGTAGTATCGTACGCGATGGCGATCCCGGCGCTCCTGGTCTCGGCGCTGGTGCCTGCCTTTTCCGAGATCCATGCCAGGCAGGAGCACAAGAAACTGGTCGAGGCATACCTGCAGAGCACCAAGTACCTGTCATGCATTACCGCGCCGCTGTTTTTGTTCGTGGCAACGAGCGCCGGACGGATCATGGATATCTGGATGGGGCAGGGATTCGGCCAGTCGGCTATAATCATCCAGATCCTGTGTGAATTGTTTTTGTTATTAATTGAGTATTCATGTTTGTGTATTTAGAATCTATTATACAGACAAAAATAAGGTTTTTATAAGTAAAACCTAACCAGTGCCTACCAGTTTGCAGTTTTATACAACCACTTCTATTGCCACATTATTTCAATTAAGTATTGCATAAAAAATAATTAAAATATACAAATCAAAAAAACGCCATCATAAAATACGATAGCGTTGGTAATACAATTGTAAGTCTGTTTTACAAAAAAATCAAGGTGCGTTCCAAAGCCATTCCTCGGGAACCTTTTATTAGAATTGAACTATTATCTATTTTGGATACTTGCAAATGTTCC
>JAQTMD010000020.1 GCA_028714595.1 Candidatus Omnitrophota bacterium | reverse complement strand
GCTCGGCCTATCGGTCGCGCTGGTGGAAGAGTCTTTGGTCGGCGGCACCTGCCTGCATAGAGGCTGTATCCCTACCAAAACGCTTTTACAGTCCGTCCGGCAATTTGAATTGATCAAGCGTTCAAATACTTTTGGCGTCATTGTCCCGGGCGTTCCTCAGTTCTCATTCAGCGAAGTCCAGGCGCGTAAGGATGCGCTGATAGCCCGGCTGCAATTATCCATGGAGGCTCAGTTATCGGGCGTGGAGCTGGTAAAGGAAACAGCGCAGGTCCTCGACAAGGATTGCGTGCGCACCGGCACCTCGGAGCTCAAAGCGCGTTATCTGCTGCTTGCCTGCGGCTCCCGGCCGGCCACGCTCCCCGGTTTTGAGTTTGACGCACAGACCGTACTTTCCAGCGACGATATCCTGAAGACTGCCGAGGTTCCCAAGACCCTGTTGATCATCGGCGGCGGCGTGATCGGGTGCGAATTCGCCGGCCTTTTTTCCAGCCTTGGTACGGAAGTGACTATCGCAGAGATCACCGCGCAGCTTTTGCCGGGCGCTGACTTTGACGTCGCGAAAAAGCTCGAATCCGCCTTCCGGAAACGCCGTATCCAGGTCAAGCTTTCCTGCGACGCGCATACGCTTGAACGCTCGGGTTTTGAAAAGATACTTGTCTGCGTGGGCCGGGCTCCCCGGCTGGAATCGCTGAAAAACTTGCAGGTCGCTATCGATAAAAAAGGCGTCGTCGTCGACGACTATCTTCGGACGTCGGCTCCAACCGTGTTCGCTGCCGGCGACTGCACGGGTAAGCTCATGCTTGCCCACTTTGCCGGCTATCAGGGCACCCGGGCGATCGAGAATATGGCGGACCCCGGTCATCTGCGAAAAGCCGATACCGCGGCAGTACCGAGCTGTGTCTATACGCACCCCGAAGTCGCCAGCGTCGGCTGTACGGAAGCGGCGGCCGGGGCGGCGAACCGTTCAGTCGAAGTCCGGAAGTTCGATTTTCTGGGCCTGGGCATGGCGCGCATCATGGATGAGACCGAGGGCTTTATCAAGGTCTTAAACGATGCAAAGACCGGTGAGATCATCGGCGCTTCTATCGTCGGAGCCAGGGCTACCGAGCTGATCGGGATATTCGGCGTTGCAGTAAGCGCAAAACTGTCGATCGCCCGGTTGCGCGAAACGATCTTTGCGCACCCCACGTTTTCCGAGGCAATTGCAGAGGCAGTGCATAAGGCGTAATGGAGATCATCGACCTCGGCCTCATCGATTATGCGCAGGCAGCACAGGTACAGGCTGGCCGTTGCCGCGACGTGTGCGGCAGCGGGCGCGATGAGTGCCTGATCTTTTGCCGGCATCACCCGGTGATTACCATCGGCCGCTCAGGATCGCCTGCAAACATCACTGCGAGCCCCGAGTCCTTGCGGCAAAAGGAGATCGCGGTCGTCCGTTCGCCCCGGGGGGGAGACGTGACCTACCACGGGCCCGGGCAAGTGATGATTTATCCCATCCTGCGGCTTTCGAGGTTCGCGCTCGATCTGCACCGGTATCTGCGTTTTCTCGAAGAGGCAGTGATCGCGGTCCTTGCCGGCTGCGGGATCAGGGCGCATCAGAGACCCGGACTGACCGGCATCTGGGTCGGAGAGCGCAAGATCTCCTCCATAGGAATCCGGGTGCAACACTGGGTAAGTTCCCACGGTATAGCCGTCAATGTCTTGCAGGATGACCTCGTGAATTTTTCCTGCATCCGTCCCTGCGGCATGGATATTGCGATGACCTCGGTCGAGACAGTCACCAATGTCCCGTGGGAGCCGGCAATCATACAAGACCGCATGGCAAGGAGACTGCAATCATGCATACAGTGATCCTTCCTGAGTTAGGGTCGGGGATTGAAAAAGCGATTGTCTCGTTCTGGTTCGTCAAAGAAGGCGATATGGTCAAGGAGAAAGACGACTTGGTCGAACTGACCACGGACAAGGCAGCGTTTAACCTCCCCAGCCCCTGCTCCGGCACGCTCACCGAGATCCTCGTTCGCGAAGGAGATACGGTGCGCGTCGGAGATGCGCTCGCAGTCATCCAGGAACAATAACAAGGTGTTCTTAAAAAAGTTCTTGACAAAAAAATAAATTTCCTTATAATTAGCAGTCTAGGTGAAAGACTGCTAAGAGAAGCAACCCTAAAACCAGACCCCGAAACGGGGAATTTGAGGAGGTGGAGTAATGAAGATTCAGCCTTTAGGGGATCGCATCGTGGTAAAACCTCTGGAAGCGGAGGCTAAGACAAAAGGCGGCATCCTTTTGCCCGATACCGCCAAGGAAAAACCGCAACTGGCCGAGGTAATTGCCGTGGGCAAAGGCAAGACCCTGGAGAACGGCTCTGTCGCAGCGCCTGAAGTCAAGGTAGGGGACAAGGTCTTATACGGAAAATACTCGGGAAACGAGTTCACCACCAAGGACGGGGACGAACTGCTGATCCTGCGGGAAGAGGACATCCTGGCGATCGTAAAATAACCTCGTGACTCCGGAGGGGGGCCGCTTGAGACGGACCCGTTCACCGGAGCAGATTCCGCTGTTGAAGCGGAAGAACACCAAGGAGAGAGAGCAATGGCAAAACAACTGTTATTCCAAGACGAAGGCCGCAGGAAAATCTTAAGCGGCGTCGAACAGTTGGCACGGGCAGTCAAGGTAACCCTGGGCCCCAAGGGGCGCAACGTCGTTCTTGACAAGAAATTCGGCTCGCCGACCATTACCAAGGACGGCGTCACCGTTGCCAAAGAGATCGACCTCGAAGACCCCTTCGAGAACATGGGCGCGCAGATGGTCAAAGAAGTCGCGGAAAAGACCTCTGACATCGCCGGAGACGGCACCACCACAGCTACCATCCTCGCTGAAGCAATCTTCCGCGAGGGCTTGAAGAACGTCACTGCCGGGGCAAACCCGATGGCCTTGAAGCGGGGCATCGACAAGGCAGTGGAGAAGGTCATCGAAGAATTGAAGAAACTTTCGACCCCCATCAAGGACAAAAAAGAAGTCGCCCAGGTCGCGGCCATCGCCGCCAATTCCGACACGGTGATCGGAAACCTGATCGCCGACGCCATGGACAAGGTCGGCAAGGACGGCGTCATCACCGTCGAAGAAGCAAAATCCATGACCACCACTTTGGAAGTCGTGGAGGGCATGCAGTTTGACCAGGGGTATCTCTCGCCCTATTTCGTGACGGACGCTGAAAAGATGGAAGTCTCCCTGGATGATCCCTATATCCTCATCCACGAGAAAAAAATATCCTCTCTGAAAGACCTGCTGCCGCTTTTGGAGAAGATCGCGCGGTCAGGCAAGCCGCTGCTCATCATAGCGGAAGAAGTCGAGGGCGAAGCCCTGGCAACGCTGGTCGTCAACAAGCTCAAGGGCACGTTCGTCTCCTGCGCGGTGAAGGCCCCCGGCTACGGGGACAGGCGCAGGGCCATGCTTGAGGATATTGCCGTGCTTACCGGCGGCGATGCCATCACCGAGGACCGCGGCATAAAGCTTGAGACCGTGGATATCGACGCACTCGGCAGGGCAAAGCGGGTAAAGATCGACAAGGAAAATACCACCATCGTCGAGGGTTCGGGCAAGACCGCCGCCATAAACGGCAGGATTGCGCAGATCAAGAAACAGATCGACGACTCCGATTCCGATTATGACAAGGAGAAACTCCAGGAACGGCTGGCAAAGCTCTCCGGCGGCGTCGCGGTGATCAACGTCGGTGCTGCGACCGAGACCGAGATGAAAGAGAAAAAGGCGCGCGTGGAAGACGCGTTGCACGCGACCCGCGCCGCCACCCAGGAAGGCATCGTGCCCGGCGGCGGAGTCGCCCTGCTGCGTACGATCCCGGCCCTGGACAAGCTCAAGGTCGACGGCGAAGACGAGAAGATCGGCGTTGAGATCGTGAAGCGCTCGCTGGAAGAACCGATCAGGCAGTTGACCCAGAATGCCGGCCTCGAAGGCTCGGTCATCGTACAGCGGGTAAAACAGGAAAAGACCAATATCGGCTTTGACGTCAACCAGGACGAGTACGTGGACATGTTCGACGCGGGCGTCATCGATCCGACCAAGGTCACCCGGTCTGCGCTGCAGAACGCTTCGAGCATTGCCGCGCTTCTGTTGACCACTGAATGTCTGATCACGGACAAGCCGGAGAAAGAAGATAAGATGCCTGCCATGCCGCCGGGCGGAATGGGCGGAATGGGCGGGATGTATTAAAGAGTTATTAGGGTAAAGCTGTAATCTGCATCACGGTAACAGGGCGAAACAGCAGGTTTGTTTCGCCCTGTTATATTTTGCTGATTTGAAAGCGGTTTCCTTGACAAATACCGCTTCCTGTGGTATACTTTTTTCGTCTCGAAGCTTTTGACTGGCAAAGGGTTAACATGCAAAATCTGGTAGAGCTCACCCGGCATTTCAACTGGGTGGATATACTGGTTTTTCTTATCTTTCTGCGGCTGGTTTTCGTCTCCCTCAAGGAAGGGCTCGCTGTCGAATTTTTCAAGATCATCGGCGCGCTGTGCGCCGTATATCTTGCCCTGCATTACTACTATTCGATAGCCGGCTTTGTGAATGTCCGTTCCGGAAGCAAGACCCCGCCCGGTCAATTCCTTCAAATAGCGGCTTTCTGCGTCCTCTGTACGTGCGGATACGGTTTTTTTGTGCTGTTGCGCATCGTCGTCTTTCGCTTTATCACCGCGCAGATAAACCCCGTGTTGAGCAGATGGGCGGGGTTGTGTGCGGGGCTCGTGCGCTCGTTCCTGGTCTCGAGCATGATTTTGTTCTGCCTGCTGCTCGTGCGGCAGGCGTATTTTATCAACAGCGTGCATTATTCGCTGTCCGGCTCTTCGATCGTCTACGTCGCACCCACCACCTACGCCTGGATCTGGGAAACGTTCGTTTCGAAATTTGCGTCCCGGGAGAAGAGTAACGCGCAGGTCGAAGAAACCCTTCAATTCGAACCGAGAAAGAATAAAAGGTAATTTCTGGTATCGTCCACGCGCTGGACCCGCCACGATGAAACTGAAAGATTTTTATTCCAACGTCGTAGCGTTCGGCATCGAACGCGATCCCCGGGAGGATAGGGCGGCTATCGTTTCCTTTGCGGACACTGCGCTCTTACACGGCGACCCCGAAAAGGAAATCAGGAAGATCCTCGTCGGCATCGATATCGACGTCGCAGACCTCCTGCTGGCCGATAGGATCCGCTCGACAAGAGGCCTGGACCTGGTCATATCGCATCACCCGCAAGGCAGGGCATACGCCGGTCTTTCGGAAGTGATGCGGCTTCAGGCGGATCTCCTGGCGTCGGCAGGCGTTCCCCGGAAAACTGCGACGGGCATGCTGGAAGAGCGCATGCGCGAAGTAGAGCGAAAGATCCACCCGGCCAACCATATGCGCGTGGTCGATGCGGCGGCGCTCCTGGACCTTGCGTTCATGTGCGTGCATACGCCGGCGGATAATCACGTGGCTGCGTTTATCGATTCGCTTGTCCGTCAGCATAAACCGCGCGATCTGCAGACGGTCGTGGAAGTCCTGAATGCGGTCCCCGAGTATCAGGAGGCATCGGCCGGCCTGGCAGGGCCGCGGATCATCCTCGGAAACCCCCGAAGGCCCTGCGGCAGGATCTTCGTCGAGATGACCGGCGGCACCGAGGGGCCGCGGGATGCGTATGAGTCGCTGCACAAAGCGGGTATACGCACCATCGTATCGATGCACCTGGGAGAGGAACACTTTAAAAAGGTCAGGGACGCAAACCTTAATGTCGTCATCGCGGGACACATCGCCTCCGATACGCTGGGGCTCAATCTGCTGCTTGACCGCATCGAACGGATCCAGAAGATGTCGGTAACTTCCTGCTCGGGTTTTCGCCGCGTACGCAGGATGCAATGATGAACGGATTTGTATGCCGTGATATGATCGCACCGGGAGCGCTATGTCCGGTTTTATAGAAGAAGCTGTTTTACAGGACATACTCAACCGCACCAATATCGTAGAGGTGATCGGCGAGTGTATCCCGCTCAAAAAGGCAGGCCGTAATTTCAAGGCCCTGTGTCCGTTCCACCGGGAAAAGACCCCGTCGTTCGTGGTCTCCGTGGACAAACAGATCTACCATTGCTTCGGCTGCGGCGCAGGCGGCAACGTCTTCGGGTTCCTGATGGAGTACGAGCGCCTTGAATTCCCCGAGGTGGTCGAACAGCTGGCACGGCGCTGCGGCGTGACGCTGCCTGCGAAACGTCCGCGGGACGATAAGGCCGCAAGCCTTGCTGCTTCGCTCTACGCCTTAAACGAGCTTGCGCGCGCCTTCTACTCTTCGGTCCTGTTTTCGCAGCAAGGTTCACGCGCCCGGACGTATCTTGCCGGCCGCGGCATCACCGCAGAGACCGCAAAACTTTTCAAACTGGGTTTTGCCCCGGATGCGTGGGACGCCCTGATCGAGCATGCCCGCAAAAGCAACATAAGCCTCGGGCTGCTTGAAAAAGCGGGGCTGGTCGTGCCGAAAGAAACGGGCGGTTTTTACGACCGGTTCAGGAACAGGGTTATTTTTCCGATCTTTGACGTCAAGTCTTCGTGCATCGGCTTCGGCGCCCGGATCATGGACGCCGGCACGCCCAAGTACATCAATTCACCCGAAACCGCCGTTTACAAAAAAGGGTGCACGCTCTACGGGCTGGGCGCGGCAAAAGACGCGATAAAAGAGGCTGATCGCCTGGTCCTGGTCGAAGGTTACCTTGATTGTATCATCCCGTTCCAGCACGGAATCCGTAATATCGTCGCTTCTCTGGGAACCGCGCTTACCCCGGACCAGGCCAGGCTTATCAAGCGTTATACGTCCAATGTCGTCATGGTCTATGACCCCGACCCTGCCGGAGAACTGGCGACTATCCGGTCCCTGGACATCTTCGTCGAGGAAGGCATGCAGGTTTCCGTCGCCTGTCTCCCTGGCGGTTATGACCCGGATTCGTTTGTCCGGGAAAAAGGCGTTGAAGCGCTTGCGTCGCTGATCCAGCATGCCGGGCATTTGTTCGATTACAAACTGAAGGTCCTGGCGGCCCGGTATAACGCGGACGAGTCCGAGGGCAAGGCACAGATCGCCGCAGAGATGCTTGCCACCATCCGCAAATTCAAGAGCGCGGTACTGCGTTCGGAATATCTGCGCAGGCTCGCAGACCGGCTGCGCGTCGCCGAAGGCGCGCTGGCGCAGGAAATGGCCGCGATCAAGGATGCGCCGCGGTGGACGGACAGCGAAGAGGTCTCCCGGCGCGCCCCGGGCGCCCCGGCGACCGAAAAATTACTGATAAAGCTGATGCTCGAAGAGACGCATCTGATCGCCTCGCTGAAAGGCAGGATCACGCCGCAGGATTTCCAGAATCGGGAGATCGCCCGGGTCGTCGAAACGATGTTCGATCTGGTGGCACAGGGCAAGGAGTGCGAGACCCGTTCTCTCATCCAGCACCTGAGTCAGGACTCTCTTTCGGCCCTGGTCTGCGAATCGGCTTTTTTGCCGGACGTTTCGCTTGCGGACAAGGAAAAGATCCTCGACGACTGTGTCATGCGCCTGAAAAAGAACCGGCTGCAGGAAGGACGCAGACACCTTCAGGATGCGATCCGCCGGGCCGAGCAGGACGGCGACCATGACACGGTAGAACGCCTGCAGCACGATTTTATAAAACTCATAAAAAAGGGACAGGAGAGAACATGAAGAAGAAGGAGTTTACCAAGGCCTCATACACCAAAGAGGACGTGGAGAAAATAATCGCCCTGGGGAGGCAGAAGGGTTTCATCACCTACGACGAGGTCAACGACATGCTCCCCGACGGCGTTTCGTCGTCCGAAGACATCGACCACATCTTCGATATCCTGGGGAGCGAAGACATCCCGATCGTCGAGAACGAAGGGGATGCCAACCAGGAAAAGCAGCAGGCAATGAAAGAGGAGGCCCTGGCCGAGCAGATAAAGTCGGAGGAGCAGTTTTTTCCTTTGGACGACCCGGTAAAGATGTACCTGAAACAGATGGGTTCGATCTCGCTGCTGACGCGCGATGAAGAGATAACCCTCGCCAAGAAGATCGAGGAAGCGGAGTTGCGCTTCACGCAGGCAGCCCTTTCGACGACGTTCGTGCGCAATCAGATCCTGGCGGTGGTCGAGGACATCCTCGCCGAGCGGGTCAATCTCGAGGAGGTCGTTAAAGGAGAGCTCAAGACCAGCGTAAAAAGCATTTTGAAGAAATACCGCGCCATCTATCAGAAATTAAAGACGACGCGCAGCACCCCGAAATCGGTCGAGCTCTTTTTCGGCTTCAACTTCACGACGTCGATCGTGGAACTCGCCGTCCAGAAATTGAACCGCCTGGTCAAGGAATTCGAGACCCTCGACCGTCACAAGAAGCGCGCGACCCTGCCGCGCAGGAAGAAGATCCTGCGCGCGCTCGGCGGTTCGTACCCGAGGATCAAGGAACAGACCAAAAACATCCGCTGGGCCCACGTCAAATTCAACCACGCCAAAGAGCGGCTCGTCGCCGCTAACCTGCGGCTGGTGGTGAGCATCGCGAAAAAATACAACAACCGGGGCCTGTCGTTCCTGGACCTTATCCAGGAGGGCAACATCGGCCTCATGCGCGCCGTGGAAAAGTTCGAGTACAAGCGGGGGTACAAATTCTCCACCTACGCGACCTGGTGGATCAGGCAGGCGATCACCCGTGCAATCGCCGACCAGGCGCGGACCATCCGCATCCCGGTACATATGACCGAGACCATCAATAAGATCATCCGTTTTACCCGAATGTTCCTGCAGAAATTCGACCGGGAGCCCAACCCCGAGGAGATCGCCTCAAAGATGCGGCTCTCCCAGGACAAGGTCAAGGCGATCCTGAAATTCGCCCAGAAGCCGATCTCGTTGCAGATGCCTATCGGAGACGAAGGGGACACCCATTTCGGCGATTTCATCCAGGACAAGAAGATCGCATCCCCGGCGAACACCGCCGTCCGGTCCATGCTCAAAGAAGAGATGAATTCGATCCTGAACACCCTGAATGACAAAGAGAAGAAGATCCTTGTCCTTCGCTTCGGCATCAGCGACGGCTGCCCGCGCACGCTCGAAGAGGTCGGCAATATCTTCAAGGTGACCCGCGAACGCATCCGCCAGATCGAGGCAAAGGTGCTGAAAAAACTGCGTCATCCCACCCGTTCCCGCCGCTTGCGGACGTTCCTGGACATGAGCCTGGCTCATGAACGGGAATATTGATCCCCGGAGGCTCTTGCGAATGCGCTTGTTTCGGACTTTCGACGCCGCGGGCATACGGGCGTTCGTTCTGGTTCTTCTTCCGGCGGTCCTCGGCGTATCGTGCGCGGCAGGGCCTTTTGAAAGCGTCTGTTTCAAGACGTCCTGCATTCAGGTAGAACGCGTTGACACGCCCGAGTTGCGCGCCCGGGGCCTGATGTTCCGCGACAGCCTCGGGAAGGATGAAGGCATGCTCTTTGTCTTCGACGAAGAAGCGATCTACGGCTTCTGGATGAAGAACATGAAGATACCGTTGGACATGATCTGGCTCGACGGCAATAAACGGGTCGTCGACATCAAGACCCGCGTCCCGGCGTGCTCGACAGTCCCCTGTCCTTCGTACATCCCCCGGAGCCCTGCGCTCTATGTGCTCGAGGTCAACGCCGGATTCGTTGACTCGCACCGTATCCGCATCGGAGATACTGCCCGGTTTTAATGCATGGTTGACTATAGAACAGAGTTAAACCCCGCCCAATGGGACGTCGTCAGTACGCTTGACGGGCCGATCCTCGTCATCGCCGGCGCCGGTTCGGGCAAGACACGGGTCATCGAATACCGGGTGCTGCATCTGATCCGGCAGCACAAGGAGCCGGGCTCGATCCTGCTCTTGACTTTTACCCGCCGCGCCGCCCGTGAAATGCTCTCCCGCGCCTGCCGCAGGGACGTCCGGGCAAAAAACGTCAACGGCGGCACGTTCCACTCCTTTGCCTATTCGATCCTCAAAAAACACGCCCCACGCATCGGCTTCGACTCCTTTGTCATACTGGATGAGGACGATGCCCAGGATGCGATTGCCGCGTGCGTTAAACGGCTCGGGTTTGCCGACAGCCACAAGCGTTTTCCCAAGAAAGACACCCTGCGCAAGATCATCAGTGCCGCGGTGAACAAGGAAATGACCATCGATGAGGTCCTGGAAGCCGATTATCCCCAATTCCTTGAATGGTCGGCACAGGTCAGCGCGATCGCAACGGAATACGCCCGTTTCAAGATCGAGAAAGGCTATTTCGATTACGAGGACCTTCTGGTAAACCTCAAAATCCTCCTGACAAAGCATGAGCCGCTGCGCCGCGAGATTGCCGCGCAGTATCACTACATCATGGTCGACGAGTACCAGGACACCAATACCCTGCAGGCCGATATCACGTATCTGCTCGCCAAAGACCACGCCAACGTCATGGTCGTCGGGGACGACGCACAGAGCATCTACGGTTTCCGCGGCGCATCCCACCGCAACATCATGACGTTTGCCGACCGTTTTCCTCGCTGCAAGATACTCAAACTCGAGGCGAATTACCGCAGCCACCAGCAGATCCTCGACGTGGCAAACGCGGTTTTGGCCGACATGAAACATAAATTTTCCAAACAGCTCGTTTCCGCCGGCAGCAGGTCGGGAGATAAACCGAAACTCGTCCATTTCCGCACCGGGTTCGACGAGGCCGCATGGATCGCGGACAAGATCGTCGAATTCGATGACCGGGGAACGCCGTTGAACCACCAGGCAGTGCTGTTCAGATCGTCGTATGTCTCGATCCCGCTGCAGGTAGAACTGCAGAAACGGGGAATACCGTTCGTGGTCTGGGGAGGCATGAAATTCTATGAGACGGCGCACGTCAAGGACCTGGTGAGCCACCTGAAAGTCGTCGTCAACCCGCGGGACGAGATAGCCCTGCGCAGGATCCTCATGCTGATAGACTCGATCGGTACGAAGACCGCGGGCCGGCTGATCGACAGCGTTTCGGCGGACAAAGACCGCCGGGCGCCGATGGCGGTCCTCGCGCAAGCTCCGGTGCCGGCGAAGAGCGCGCGCCAGATGCAGAGTCTCTGCGCCCTGCTTGAGAAGATCGCCGATCCGGCGATGGGCCTCGTGAAGAAATTCGATTGTCTTATGCGGTATTATACGCCGATACTCAAAGACAAATTCGACGACCATGCCGAACGCGCAAGCGACCTGGAAGCGCTGCGGGAGATACTAGCCGGATACCGGCAGCTCGATGATTTTCTTGCCGATTTCACTCTTGAGCCGCCGGAGCGCTCCGGCGTTCCCGGCAGGGCATTTTCGGGGGAGGAGCGGGTCTTGACCCTTTCCACGATCCATTCCGCCAAAGGCCTCGAATGGGACTGCGTCTACATCCTGGGGCTTATCGAAGGCGTCATGCCGGTCAGTTTTTCCCTGAACAAGGACTCGTCCATCGAAGAAGAGCACCGCCTGCTCTATGTCGCGCTGACCCGGGCGAAAAAGCACCTGTTTTTGAGCGCGCACTACGAAAACTCCGGTTTCGGCCCGCAGCAGTTCAACAGGATCTCCAGGTTTGTCGACTCCGGCCCGGTCCTGGCACGCCTTGAACAGATCGTATCCGAGGCAGAAGATGCAGACTCAGAGCGGCCGTACGACGGCTAGAACCCCGCGTATTTTTATCGTCGAGGCCTCAGCAGGCTCAGGAAAGACGTATGCGCTCAGCAAACGCTACGTCGGCCTTTTGCTCGATCCCCGTCGCCATCCAGACGACATCCCGCTGCGCTCCATCCTTGCCATAACCTTTACCAACAAAGCCGCCTTTGAAATGAAGGGCCGCATCCTCGAGTTGCTCAGGCGCCTGGCGCTCGATATCTTCGAGCACCCCGCGGAGAGAGAGGAATTAATCGCCTTTCTCGGCGACGACGCACCGCGTATCCGCCGGAAGGCGCGCGCGGCAATGGACCACCTGGTCCGCAACTACAACTTCTTCCAGGTCCAGACCATCGACAGCTTTATCAATGCCCTGCTTGCCGGCTGCGCCTTCAAGCTCGACCTGTCGTCGAAATTCCTCATCAAGAACGATTACCTCGACTACCTGCGTTACGCCATCGACCGGCTCATCGACCGCGTGCGCGTCGACACCGGGCTTGCCGGGCTGTTCAGGGAATTCCTGCATCAATACCTTGTCCTTGAACAACGGACGAGCTGGTTCCCCAAGCAGGACATCATGCGGATCATTGACAGGCTGGTATGTTCATACAACACCTACGGCCGCTCTTTTTCAAGATATCCCGGCACGGCCTCCGATATCTTCAAAGAGCGAAGACGCCTGCGGGGACTTTTGGGGGAGCTGGCAGAACAGCTTCCCGAAACGACCGACCGTCGCTTCAGGGAAAGCCTGCGGCGCACGCTCGCCGAGAACAGATCGTCGGTTTCCGTCGATGAACTTTCCGTCTTTTTCGACCGGCCGGATTTCCCGGTCAGGGGCGGCGCACGGCCCGGGCCGGCCCTGAAGCGGTCGTGGGCTTCGATACGGCGGCAATGCCGCATGCTGGTTGAGCTGGAGGCGCTCGCCGTCTTTGACTGCTACATCGGGCTTTTCGATCGTTTTCTCGTCGAATTCTCCCGTGCCGCGCGCCGGGACAACGTGGTATTCCTTGCGGAACTGAACCGTACGGCCCGGCTCCTGTTCGATGAGGGATTTGTCACCGTGCCCGAGCTGTATCTTCGTCTGGCCTGCCGGTTCGACGCGTACCTGATCGACGAGTTCCAGGATACCAGTTCCCTGCAATGGAAGAACATCGTGCCTCTCGTAGAGGACGGCCTTGCAAGGGGCGGCTCGCTGTTTTACGTGGGCGACAAAAAACAGGCCATCTACCGTTTCCGCGGGGGAGAGGTGGATTTATTCGATTCCGTCCGCGAAGAATTCGCCAGGTTTAAACCCGTCCATGACGTCTTACGGACCAATTACCGTTCCCGGCGCGAGATCGTCGCCTTCAACAACACGCTCTTTAGTCCGGAAAACGTGCGCAGGGCGCTTCTGCAGCTCAAGACCCGTAATTCCGGCTCAGCCCTTGCCTTGAGTGACGGTGATATCGATGACATCGCGCGGTTCTACGAAGAGACCTCGCAGGACTGGCGGCCTGACAAACAGGGAGGGTTTGTCGGCGTAGAATCGATCGCCGGCAGGGACGAAGATGAACGCAGTGACGCGGTCAGGGCGCGTCTCGTAGCCGCGGTCACGGATATTTCCGGGAGATTCCCGTACCGCGATATCGCGGTGCTGGCGCGCAGCAACGATCACGTCGAGCTCTGTGCCGGCTGGTTGATGCACGCCGGCATCCCCGTGCAGTCCGACAAAACCGTCAATATCCGGCAGCACC
>JAQTMD010000019.1 GCA_028714595.1 Candidatus Omnitrophota bacterium | reverse complement strand
GCCCCCAAACAAGAGAAGTGGATTTACAAGCATCGGGGCCAATACCAGGTTCCAGTTTCGATAGGCATCGGGGTTTCTTTTGAATTTGTTGCAGGCATGGTCAAGCGCGCTCCGGTGTGGATGCAAAAGGCAGGCCTGGAATGGTTCTGGCGATTGATGATGGAGCCGAAGCGGCTTTGGAAGCGTTACTTAATAGATGATCCTGTATTCTTCTGGCTTATTTTGAAGCAGAAATTCTTAAAAGGAAGGTAGATTCTTGATTTTTCTTATCAGAATAGGCCTGCTACCCCACCGGAATTGATTTTTCTCCCAGCCGCTGTTCGAGTTCTTAACTTCCCCTAAACCAAATTCCTCTGAGTTGTTAGGAAAAGAAAAGAGCACACCTTTACCCTTGAGGACCGAATAGTGTGAGTTTTTGTCTTTAAGGTAGATATAACTCCCCAGGCTGCAGAGAGTCAATTGCTGCGGATTAGGCATGATATCAAAGAAACTCTGAATTTCTTCTAACGTCGGTATACTTTCCCATCCATGGCTGAAAGCGAATTGAAATAGAGCGTCCCAATCTTGTTCTTTTGCCCGGGAAGCAAGGAGCAGAGGAGTTTCAAAGGCATATTCGTTGGGATAACAGTGGTTCCATTCGGTAACAGTGAAAGGAAATCCGAGTTTAGCGATATCAGTACCGGCAATCGTCAACGGTCCGATAATGCCCAAGTTTTTATCTGCAAGAATCGATCTGTTATGGATACGGAAATCGGTTCTGTCCCAAGGCTTATGGGGGAATTTAGGGTGATCCCAGTAGGCGTGTTTGTCTAAATAGCTGCAGTGTACCATTGTTATTGCGTCTTCGGGAGCCCAAAAGCCACCTATCCCTGTGATAGGAACCTTTATCCCAATATTTTGCCTGAGTGTTTTGAGCATTTCGTCAAAGTACTTTGTCTGAAGTTCGATATAAAAATCCGTGCAATCCTGAATCTTGTTTGGCGAGTTTAAGGAACGCAGCTTATATAATGGGCGCTGGAATTTGAAAGCTGTGCTGGTCTGCAGTTCAGATATCTCAGGATCCAGTGATTCTTTCAAAGATATGTCTTTAATGAATACTCTGTTTTGAGAATAGCCGATGATAAAAGTCAATTTGGAATTGTCGCAGGTTTCGGTTGCGGTGAAAGGAATTTCGAGTTTCCGGAGTTTAGTAGTCAAGTCGACAGATTCTGAGAGACCAAGGTTTGTCCAGGGAGCAAAATTCTGTTGGCAGGCAACTCCCAACTGACCGCCTTGCTCCATTTTTGCGCTGAAGGCCAGCGTATAACTTTTACCTTTGTTCAGAACAATGCCGTGCGTACGAAACTGAAGGTGCCAGGGTGTCTCGGTGGTTGTAATGACCTCTACAACGAAGCTTTCGGCTGATTGAGTGAGTTTCGCCTGTGCGCCGTTATGTTGCTCGAGAGACCATGTGCTTTTTTCAGTAGCGAGAGGTTTGTCGGAAATAGTCGTTGTCATTGTCGGCTTGACCCATGATCCTTTGAGTTTTTCGAGAGAGTTGTATTTACGCTGGAGCCAAGCGTTCCAGAGTTTATCAAGCTCTTGCGCGTAGTAATTGGGAATGGCATGCTTTTTTAAGCCGAACAATGAACCATTGAGCTCATTATTTCTCCAGGTGGCGAGAAGCGAGTTTTCGTTAGTTATTTCAACAAGCGCAATTACGGGGTCATCACAATAACGAAGTTTAGTATAAGGGTTGTAGTGAGTAAACAGGTCTTTGGCGTATTCTTTCTGAAGATCGATGAGAATGGGATCGAACATTGAGACCGGCTTAGCAGCCATGCCGAGTTCCTCGGCGAATTTGACGCCATCTGCTTCAGTGAAGTGGCGGGAGACGAGGAGGTTCATGTCAATGTAAATGCCGCGCAGTTTGAGTTGGTAGATCAGGTAGTCGAGCTTATCGAGCTGCTTTTTGCTCAGGACTCCGGTTTTTTTCTTCTGGGGATCTTTTTGGGCTGGCGCGACGTCCTCGAAGATGCCGCGAGGCTCGAAGTAGTAGTCCATGTGGTGCAGGCGCACGGCGTTGAAGCCGAAAAAGGCGATGCGGTCGGCGAGCATTTCAGCCTGTTCGTGAGTTGGGAAGCAGGCGTTGAAGCAGAGGTTGGTGCCCCAGAACTTGGCGCGGGTGCCGTCTTCGAAGTAGAAGTGGCCGTCTTTGACTTTGCAGAAGCCGTGCTTGCCGGCGGGCGGATCAAGCACGAGCTTGCCGATGTTGGCAGGGGAGTCGGGGTCGAGTTTCTCGGGGATGACAAAGGGGTACCATTCGCCATCGTCATCCTTTATTGTTTGGGCTTGCGCGCAGGGGCAGAGAAGGCTTATAATAAGAAGCAGTGAGAGGAAACTGGTTTTGAGGTTCATAGAGTTAATTATAGCATAATAAATTCTTACAACAAACCGTTAAAGGCAGTTTTAAGGCGGTATGAAGAAAAGAATAGTATTCTTTATAGCTTGTGCCCTGGCGGCGATGGCTGCCGGGGCGTTTTGTTATGGGGCGCAGGTGGAAGAATTGTGCGGGGAGAAGTATTTCCCGGCGGTGATGAAGGCGATCTCTGAGGCGAAGGAGTCGATCACGATGGTGATGTTCAAGGCGGGCCTGCGGCCGTATGACAAAGAATCGAAGGTGTACAGGCTGGTCGAGGCGCTGATAGACAGCCATAAGCGCGGGGTCAAGGTCAGAGTGATACTTGACCGGAATATTCCGTTTGCCGGTAACGAGGGGATCGAGGAGTGGGAAGCGGACGACAAGAATGCCTGGTGCTATAAGATGCTCAAGGACGCCGGGGTGGAAGTGCATTATGACGAGGAGGCCAGGGATCTGCACGCCAAGGCGCTGGTCACCGACGAGGAGATCGTCATCCTGGGAAGCGCGAACTGGACTGAGAGCGCGCTGACCAAGAACGCGGAGGTGAATGTTTTAGTGCGGTCAAAAGAGCTGGCACGGGAGATATTACAGGGGTTTGAGGAGATAGAAATCGACGATGCGGGGGGCGGGCGGGAATTGATGGGGCTGACGCCGGTGGCGTGGAAGTTCCTTGAGCGGCCGGGGCTGGCGGGAAGGATGATGAGCTTGCATGACGAACGGGCGTTTGACCTGTATTTGCTGCTGCTGCGGGAGTTTGACGGGAATAAGGCGGGCGAGGTCGCGCTGGACCTTGACAAGGCTGCCAAGCAGATGGGGCTGGATGCGGCGATGGACAGGACAGGGTATCGCAGGCAGATCATACGAAGCGCGCGAATGCTGGAAGGAAAGTACGGGCTGGCCAGGTTTGAGTTTGAGTATGCGGCAGGCGCCAGGGCATTCCTTTTAGATTACGAAGAGCCGTCAAAGGCGTACGGATATCCGCGCACGTGGTATTTTGAGGTGCCGGAGGAGTATTGGGCGCTGGGCTGGGATAAGCGGCTTTCGATGCGGGCGAAGTTCTGTTACCTTATCAATCTGGCGTATGCGGGGATAAGCGACGCGCGGCCGTGGTGGTTTGCAAGCAGGGAGGTGCTGGCAGAGCGGTTTCATACGAGCAGGGGACTGATCAGCGCGGGGATGCAGGAGCTGCGAAGGTGGAATTTGATAGATGTGGAGTATCCGGCGCTGGGCGCGGGGATGGCGAAGTCGTACAAGGTGCTTGGGCTGTATGACCCGGCGCGGCTGGAGCAGGAGTGGCAGCGGATGGAGGAGCGCTGGGGCGCGAAGAGGCTCAAGCAGGCCAGGAAGTTCGCGGCAGTGGTGTTCGAGGAAAATGACGCGGCAGTGGTGGAGGAGGTCATACAAGCGATGGACAGGATGGGCGAGAAGAAGGTCGCCGGGGCGTTTGGTGTGGTTGCGAAAAAGAGCGTGGATAATCCGAAGAGAAATTATAGATATGTCAGGGGCGTGATGGAGAGGATGCAGGGGGTAAAGTAGAGTAGGTCGAGACCGAAAAGGCAACCCCGGGGGAATTACCGATGATGGGCCGTGCTGATAATACCCCCGGGGTTGTAGTTGCGCGAGACCGAAAAAGGCAACCCCGGGGGAATTACCGATGATGGACCGTGCTGATAATACCCCCGGGGTTGTAGTTGCGCGAGACCGAAAAAGGCAACCCCGGGGGAATTACCGATGATGGACCATGCTGATAATACCCCCGGGGTTGTAGTTGCGGTACCACCGGGGTTTTTTGTGAAATATTTGCGTTAGATTCGGCCTCCGGCTACGTCTATTAAGACAAAAGGAGGCGGAAATGGAAGAATACATGAGAAAGGTTCCTGTAACAGGCCGGACTTCAAAGGGCGAGATCGTAATTTATCAGACGCAGGATAAGAAGATACAGATCGATGTCCGGTTCGAGAAGGAAACAATCTGGCTAACTCAAGCTCAGATTGCAAAGCTTTTCCGCGCGGATAGGTCTGTTATCGGCCGGCATATTGCTAAGATTTTTACTTCAAAAGAGTTAGAAGAAAAAAGCAATGTGCAAAAAATGCACATTCCTTTTTCCGATAGGCCGGTGAAGCTTTATAACCTTTTTGTCGACGGCAACAAGCGGATCGCCGCGGCGTTGTTCGTTTGCTTCCTTGATAAGAACGGGCTTTTATTTGATAGGGCAGGCCGGAGGCGCCTTGACACGAACGCGCTGGTGGCGCTGACGCTTTTGGTCGCGGCCAGCAAGCCTTCGGAGAAGGATGTTATGATACGGGTTATTCTGAACCTGCTTGCCTAATTATTTGGGTTAAATTGGGTGAGGAGGCGGAATGTTCTTCTTGCTTCGAGAGGTGTAATATATTACACTTATAGGTGTAAAGGAGGTGCTTGTAATGGAGAAGCAAATCAGTAAGCCTGCGGTGGATGAAATTCAAAAAAGGATATTTCTTGCAAGAAATACGCCGGTTATGCTGGATGTCGACGTAGCCCGGTTATACGGGTTGCCTTTGCAGGCATTTTTAAATATGGCAGTTAAAGAAACAAAACTACCTGATGATTTTTTGCTGCGCCTGAGTGAGAATGAGTGCCCGGCAAACAGAGCTATCCAAGATTCTTTCCTGTATGCAGTCAGTGAAAGCGGCATGCTTATGATGCCGACGTTATTCTCCGATGAACGGTATGTCGAAATCAATATCGCGTTACTGCGCGCGGTGGCGGCTTTCAGGAAGAAGTATCGGTTAAGGCTGGTGAAGGCGCAGGGAAAACTAAATTAGAGGATTTAAAAGGCAACCCCGGGGGAATTACCGATGATGGACCGTGCCGATAATACCCCCGGGGTTGTGGTTGCGGTACCCCCGGGGTTGTAGTTGCGGTACCACCGGGGTTGTAGTTGCGGTACCACCGGGGTTTTTATTTACCGAAAAGGTAGTCTTGTTGCTCGGCAGGGAGCTCGGGGGCGAGGTGCTGGATGAATTCCCGGGAGAGCTTGAGGGCGGAGTCGATGGTGGCGCGGGTGGCAGGGATGTCCATGCGCACCATGAGGCCGACTTTTTCCCTGTTGAAGAGTGAGTACCACAACTGAAGGATTTTCTGCCCGGTCCAGTCAACGCGCTTTTTGTTGATGGTAATCCAGTAGACGATGACGCAGGATTCGCCGGGCTTATCGAAGAAGACCGCATTGGCTTTGAACGTGCGGTCTTTTAATTTATAGACGGGGTCGGGCAGGTCGGTGGCCGTGTAGCCGGAGGCCCGATAGCAGACCTTGGGGTTGTGGAAGTTGCCGGCGTCAAGGACAAGGAACATCAGGCGCTGGCCGTATTTGTTGCGGTATTCGCGGGCGAACACGCGGCTGATGAAGTTGTAGCGCAGGTCATTGGGGTTGAAGTCTGCGGAGGTGTCGCGGCTGGACCAGTAGTAGAACTTTTCGGGGATGGACAGCTTTGAGAGGACGTCGGGGCTCGTATATTTGGCCTTGGGCAGCAGAAAGCTGGCTGCCGCGGTCGCGGCGATGAGGGTTATGGCGATAAGGGGCTTGGGGTTTTTCATAAGGTTGTAACCGTTAAAGGCAACCCCGGGGGTTGAACCCCGGGGGTTCAACCCCCGGGGTTGTAGTTGCGGCCGAGGAGCCATTCGAGGCCGAGCATGCCGCCGATGAGCACCAGGAATATCACGAAGCCGCTGGCGTCGTGGTAGCCTTTGCCGGCTGCCTCGCCCATATAAAAAGTAACAAGACACATTCCTACCACGCGGATGAGGTTGCCCAGCAGCGCAAGCGGCGCCACAGAACATAAGAGGATGACTTTATTCTTCGTCGAAGTCTTTATCACGTACACATAGGCCAGGCCGAGCGAGATCATGGTGACCAGCGAGCGGAAACCGCTGCAGGGCGCGCCCATGTAAATCTCTTTGCCGCCGATGGAAAGCAGGAGCCCGTCGCGGGTAATGGGATAGCCCAGGGTCTTAAGCAGCTGGTGCGTAACGACGGAAATCCAGTGGCGCATGGGCAGGGTGACAGAATCCAGGACGCCCAGCGGCGGCGGGACCAGCAGAAGTAAATAGAGAATGGGGAACGCGAGCGCGCGGCTGACGGCAGGGCCGTAGAGATAGCCGGTGAGACCGAAGGCAAGCGGAATCAAAGACAGCGTGGAAATGAACAAATAATCCTGGCGCCAGCCGAAGAAGTACATGAACAGGCCGAGGATGATAAGCGCTAAATTCCACTGCAAGGGCGCGGCCGAGCGCTTTGAGATTTTAGCGACGAGCTGTTTAAGTTCCTTGCGCTTGCGCCAGGCAAGCCACAGCGACACCGGCAGGATGAAATAAGCGTGGGTGTAATCGATGTACTCCCAGCGGGACTGGTAGAGGGTCTTGAAGATGGGTGCATAGAGCAGGGTAACGAGCGCCCAGACAAGGTAGTGCATGAGAGGATTATAGCACGCCGGGCACGGGAATTCAAGGGAAGGGGATAAAAGAGGTTGAAGAGGGGGGTGGATGGCGGTATAATAAACTGAAAAAAAAACAGATATCGAACATGAGAAAGACGACAGCGTTCACGCTTTTCACAGCCCTTCTTTTCACCGGCGCAGCCGCATGTGCGCAGAGCAAGCCCGGCAAAGCCATGGCACAAGACAAAAAATCACAAGAGATCGACTTTAAGTACGCGCAGGCCTTCTACCAGAGCGGCTTGAAAAAAACCGAGCGCAGGGATTTCAAAGGCGCCCTCCGTGATTTCAACAGGGCCATCGAACGCAGGCCAAACTATGGCCGGGCGTATCTTAACCGCGGCGTGGTAAGGTCAGAAACAGGCGACGCAGAAGGCGCTATCGCCGATTATACCAAAGCGATCGAGCTCGAACCGAAGAGCGCGCAGGCCTTTTACTACCGCGGCTACGCCAAGTCGGCCCTGGGCGACTTGGCCGCGGCCCTGGCCGATTATACGGCGGCTCTGGAGCTCGATCCAAAGATCGGACGCGCCTACCGGGGCCGCGGGTTCGCGCGCATGAGCACCGGAGACAGCGCCGGCGCCGTTGATGATTTTACCAAAGCGATCGAATTGAATCCTGAGGACACCAAGACGTATTATTTGCGCGCTGCGGCGCTGCTGGCTGTCGAAAAGTACGACCAGGCGGCCCTGGATTACACGCATATACTCAAATCAAACCCCAATGATGCCAAGGTTTATTATAACCGCGGGCTGGCAAGGTCCGAGAGCAACGACAGTGCCGGCGCTCTCGCGGACCTTGCCAAAGCGATCGAGCTTGACCCGGAATACGCACGGGCGTATTATCTGCGCGGCGTAACCAGGTTCAACGGCAAGGATTTTACGGGAGCCATCGAAGACATTACCAGGGCTCTTGAGCTTGACGAGCATAACGCCCATGCCTGGTATTTCCGCGCCACGGCAAAGGCCGGCCTGGAAGATTTTTGGGGGGCATTGGCCGATTATTCCAAAACCCTCGAGCTCGATGCGAAGTACGCGCAGGCGTACTACAACCGCGCGTTCATCGAAGCGTTCCAGGGGGACCTGAAGGCGGCGTTGCGCGATTACACGAAGGCCATCGAGTTTAACCCCCGGGACGCCCTGGCGTACCACAACCGCGGCATCGCCAGAGAGAAAAGCGGCGATCGCGCCGGCGCACTGGCGGATTATACCAGCGCCGTCGAAATAGCGCCGACATACGCCATCGCCTACTTTTACCGCGGCAAGGCAAAAGCGGCAGGCGGCGACCTTGCCGGCGCGCTGCTCGATTATACGAAGGTGATAGCAATGGACCCGCAGTACGGGCCTGCCTACGCGGCCCGGGGAATGCTCAAGGAACAAATGAACGACCCGGCAGGAGCGGCGCAGGACCTGGAAAAAGCGGAAAGCCTGCAGCGTTAGCCTGCTGCGGCATGCGCGGGAAGAATATACAGGACATTTAACAAGGAGAGGAAGTCATGCGCTCACCCTACGCATCGTTGTTCTTATGCTTGTCGATCATCGCCGGCATCTCTTTGGCGCACGCCGCCCCGCAGCAGGACAAGGTCACCATTACCACCTACTACCCGGCCCCCTACGGCGTGTATAAGACCCTGCAGCTGTATCCCAGCAATCAGCCCGCCCCTGGCTCGGCGGCCCAGAAGCGGGGCGTGATGTATTACAACGGCACGTACAACGTCCTCAAATACTACAATAACACGGCCTGGGTCAATGTCACGGGAGCGGACTGCCATCTGAAACATTTTACCGACAGCGGCGGCGATGACCGGTGCGACCCCGGCTATTTCGTCATCGAGGCGGTCGCCCGCGGGGCCAACGGAGAGATGCTTTGTTGCAAAATCAGCGCGAAAAAGTAGAAACCGATGCTTAGAAAGAAACATACGCGCAGCTACAGGATAACAGTTGACCCGCGGGTCTACCCTTTGCGGGCGGTCTACAGCAGCGCGTACCTGTTCCTGGACCGGGCGTACCTTTCTCTTGACGGCGACCCCCGAAAGAAGATCATTGTCGGCATCAAGGCCAAGGACAACGCCTGCGCCAGGACCATTGCCGCCGAATTCAAGAACGAGCTGCTCAACGCATCGCTGCGCAACCAGATATCGAAGGAGAACCGCAGGATACGGGAATATATCGTCGGCACCGCCCTGCTGGGGGTCGTCGGCGAGCGAATGCCTGTCCCCGACGAATGCGGCTGCCGGCAGGCCGGCGCTGCCGTCAACAGCCATATGGCCCTGAACCGTACACCCGGCCGGGCCCGGCGCTCCAGCCCCGCGTCCGCCGTCCCCGATCCGGAGATCGGAGACCCCCTGGGCATCGGCGTCCCCTGGGAAGAAAAATATGGAAAAGACGATCCGGATAAGCTTTAACCGGGATTTTATCAGCCTGGCCGCCATTAAGAAAGGCGTCAGGGATTTTCGCCGGGCCTGCGATTGCGCGGTCAGCCGGGGCGGGAAGCGCCTGGGCGTCGCCCTGTACAATTTTGACGACGAGAAAGCTGAAACTCTGGGAGATGAGTTCTCAAATTATGTCTTGTTCATCGAAACAACGCGCAGGCGCGCCAAGGGCTCCGCAAACACCTAAAACCGGCGGAGCGGGTTTTTTCAGGTTCAAGAAGGCCGGCCGGGAATACCTCGTTACCAACGATATCGGGCGTTTCTGCAGGCTGAGCAGCCGCGATTTCAAGGGACTGGTCAGCGGCACCCTGGACCCGCGGGGCAGGCTGTATAACGAACTGGCGGAGAATTTCTTTGTCCGCGACCGGCTCGATGCTGCGCGGGCCGCCGGCGCGTACCGGCAGCGGTACGAGTATATCGCGGGCTCTCCGACGCTGCATATCGTGGTGGCGACCCTGCGCTGCAACTACGCCTGCGTCTATTGCCAGGCCAACCGCCGCGGCCCCGACGCAAGCCGGTACGACATGACCGAGGAGACGGCGCGGCGCGCGGTGGATACGATCTTCCAGTGCCCGTCCAGGGGCATGACCATCGAGTTCCAGGGCGGCGAGCCCTTGTTGAACTGGCCGGTGGTCAAGTTCATCATCGAGTATGCCCGGGAAAAGAACAGCATCGAGAAGCGCAACCTGCGCATCGCCCTGGTCACCAACTTGAGTTTAATGACGGACGCTATCTATGAGTTCCTCATAAAGCAGAATGTTTCGCTGTGCACCTCCTTCGACGGGCCCGAGGATATCCATAACCGGAACCGGCCGTTCCCGGGCGGCAACAGCTACGCGGTGACGACCGGCTGGATCAAGACGATCCGCGCCAGGGAGAAAGAGGCTGCCTCGCGCGGCGAGCCGGTGCGCCAGCTGAACGCGCTCCTGACCATCACGCGCTCTGCCCTTTCGCGGCTCCGACAGATCATCGACGAGTACCTGGCGCTGGGGTTCACGACCATATCGCTGCGCAAGCTTAGTTACCTCGGGCTTTCCGGAGGACGGGCGCGGGACGCCATCGGATACACTGCCGAAGAATTCATCGCGGCGTGGAAGGACGCCCTGGAGTATATTATCCAGTTGAACGCGCGCGGGGTGCCCCTGTGCGAGCGGACGACCGTGATATTCCTGCAGAAGATCCTTACGCCGCACGACCCGCATTTCCTGGACCTGCGCTCGCCCTGCGGCGCGGGCGTGGGGCAGCTGGCCTACAGCTACGACGGCAAGGTCTATGCCTGCGACGAGGCGCGCACCCTGGAGGACGAGACGTTCCTGCTCGGCGACGTGGCGCAGGGCGGGTACCGTCAGATCGCCTCGTGCCCGAAGATCAAGACGCTCCTTTTGTGCTCGACGCTGGAGAACTTTTCCTGCGACGAGTGCGTGTACAAGCCGTACTGCGGAACCTGCCCGGTGGTGAATTTCGCGCACCACGGCACGGTGTTCCCGCACATACGCTCCACGGACAACTGCAAGGTCAATATGGCCATGCTCGACTTCATTTTCGAAAAATTGCGGGACCGCGCGACGGAAGAGATCTTCAAACGCTGGGCAGGGCAGTCTTAAGATGGCTCCGTTTCCCGATTCATTCCATCTGCAGTGGCATGTCACCGAGCGCTGCAACCTGCGCTGCCTGCACTGTTACATGGACGAGGAGCTCATACGCCAGGAGCTCGACCTGGAAGCCCTGCGGGGCATCCTGTCCCAGTACTTCGCCCTGGTGCGGCGGTGGAAGCTGCCCCGCGAGCGCAACCGCATATCGTTCACCGGCGGCGAGCCGTTCGTGCGTACGGAGATCTTCGACATCCTGGAGGAGTGTTTCAAGAACCGCGGCTTGTCCCGCTACGGCGTATTGACCAACGGCCAGTTCGCAACGGATGAGCACGTGCAGCGGCTGCGGTCGCTGGGCGTGGATTACGCGCAGGTCAGCATCGAGGGGCTTGAAAAGACCAACGACGCCATACGGGGCGCAGGCACGTTTAAGAAAGCCTGCGCGGCAGCGCGGGCGTACGCGGCAGCGGGCATCGAGACGAGCATTTCCATGACCGTGACCAAAAAGAACGTTAAGGACGTTGCCGCGCTCATTGCGCTGGCGCGCCATTTGAGAGCAGGCGGGGCGGGCATCCGGAGGCTGGTGCCCTGGGGCAGGGGCAGCGCTCTGCGCAAGCTCATGCTTTCGCCGCAGGAGACAAAGGAACTGTTCGAATATGTCGTCGACATCCGGAGGAAGACGAAGGACTTGCAGGTGGGGCTGGGCTGCGAGGACGGCATCGCGTGCCTTAACATGCACTACGTGCCGGCAGGCTGTACGTGCGGCCAGTCAAGCGTCACGGTGCTGCCCAACGGCACGGTGTATCCCTGCCGCAGGCTCCCTATATCGGCCGGCGACCTGCGCAAACAGCCCCTGAAAGATATCTTTGAGAATTCCGCCGCCCTGGAGCGGTTACGCAGCTTCGGCGATATAAACGCTGACTGCCGGGCCTGCCCGTTCTTTCATGAGTGCCGGGCAGGAGCCGCGTGCATCAGTTACGCGTATTTCGGCTCGCCCGGAGCAGGCGACCCGCAGTGCTGGAGGAGGTTCGAACGTTTGAGCCGGCCGCCTGCACAACGCAAGGCTTTGCACAAAGAAACGGCCGTACCCCGTTCGTAAGGAGAGAACAATGCGCAAGAAAAAGCGCGGCGCCATACCGTCCATCAAGAAAGACCTGCAGGCGTTCATCAACGAAGAAGAGGCGGCGATAAGCAAAAAAGACGCCTTGAACCTGGGGTTGTCGCTGGCCATGCTGGGTTCGATATTGACAGGTACCGCAGCGGCACATTCCAGCTATTTCGACAACGACGCTGCCTCGGGTTTACATCATTCGGGAAGCGGTTCGCCGCCTTCCAGCCACGGCAGTTACTTTGACAACGATGCGACCTCGGGGAAGCATCATTCGGGAAGCGGTTCGCCGCCGGCTAACCACACCAGCTATTTTGAGAACGAGGCCGCCGCAGGCAAGCACCATTCCCACAGCAGCCACAGCGCCCACAGCGCTCACAGCGCTCACAGCAGCTGCGGCCATTCCAACTGCGGCCATTCCAACTGCGGCAGTGCCAGCTGTCATTCCAACCATTTCAACGCACATAATAATCACGGGGTACACCTGGCGCACAGCAATCACCTCAGCTGCGGCGTCCACAGTATCCATGACCCGGGCATGCACTTTGCGCATTCCCAGCATGTGTCATGTCATGACAACCACGGCAGCTTCTTTTAATGAGCTTAGCCGCCGCATCAACAGGAGCAATCGGTATGAGCCACCGGCTTGACCTGAAAGTCGGGTATCGCTGCAATAATCACTGCCGGTTCTGCGTGCAGGGCGATAAACGGTCCCGCATCCCCGACAAGTCCACGGCACAGATCATGGCGGTTTTGGAGACGCGCAGGCCGGATAACGACGAGGTGGTGTTCACCGGCGGCGAGGTGACGCTGCGGAAAGATTTTTTCGCGCTGGTCCGCTGCGCGCGCTCGCTGGGTTACCGCTCTATCTGCATCCAGACCAACGGCAGGATGTTCGCCTACGAGGAATTCTGCAAAAAAGCGATCGAGTCCGGCGCCAATTCCTTCGGCCTGGCGCTGCACGGCTCGACCAGCGAGATCCACGACGGGCTGACGCGCGCGCCGGGCAGCTTCGAGCAGACCGTGCAGGGGATACGCAACCTGGTGAAGCTCGGCCAGCGGCCTTCCACGAATACCGTGATCACCCGGTACAATTATGCGGACCTGCCTGCGCTGGCGCGGCTGCTTTGTTCGCTGCGGCTGCGGCAGTTCCAGTTCGCGTTCATCCATATCAACCAGCTTATCAAGGCCGACCCGCGCCTGGTCAGCGAGATCGTGCCGCGCAAATCCGTCGTTGAGCCGTACGTCAAAGAAGGGCTGCAGACCGGCATCGATCACGGCATCCGCGTCATGGTAGAGGCCATTCCCTACTGCTGCATGAGCGGCTACGAAGAGTACCTTTCGGATAAGTACATCCCCGAGGCTTCGGTCCAGGAAGAGATCTTCATAGAGGATTTCAACCGCCACCGCAGGGAGAAAGGCAAGCTCAAAGGGCCATGCTGCAGCGCGTGTCGCTATGACGCGGCGTGCGAGGGGCCGTGGCGCGAGTACCCGGAGCTGTTCGGGTGGGAGGAGTTCAAGCCGGTCGCCAAAGATGAAAGAGCCGGACGTAAAGCCCGGGTATGCGTGCAACAATAACTGCACGTTTTGCCTGGACCGGGTCAAGCGGCGCGGCCCGGC
>JAQTMD010000018.1 GCA_028714595.1 Candidatus Omnitrophota bacterium | reverse complement strand
GCTGCTTCCGTCGACGGCAGCACCCTGATGTTCGGGGAAACGGAAATGAACGGTAATTATGACATCGTAGACGAAGTCGCCGACAACAACGGCTGCACTGCTACGCTCTTTGCGGCAGTAGGGAACGGTTACAAGAGAATCTCTACCAACGTCATTAAAGACGGCAACAGGGCGGTAGGGACGGACCTTGATCCGAACGGAGAAGCGATCAAGCACATCAGGAACGGGGAAAGTTTTTACGGTTTAGCCGATATCCTGGGGGAAAAATACGAGACAGGGTATGAACCGGTAAAGGACGCCTCCGGCAAGGTCGTCGGTGTCTTATACGTCGGTTATAAGAAATAGGAACGCCTGGGTGCGTTATTTTTCGTGTCTCTCATAGCCTTGATTGATCTTCAATCAAGGCTATGAGTTTTTTACGGCGCTGTCGAATTTCGAAAGTGATTGACAAAAAGCCTTTTTTCTAATAATATAAATGCAGCATAGAACCGTGGGGATCGGACAGGAAGCTGATCTAAAAGGAGGCATCCCGTGAAAAAAAAGTTACTGCTGGCGGGGATTGGGGTGGTCACCGTAGTCGTTCTTCAGGCTTTTCTTGCTGCTGCAGAGCAGGCTACGTATGTCGGATTGGAGAAGTGCAGGGGCTGCCACGATAAGGAATATAAGGATTTTCAAGCCCGTAAATTTGCGAAGGCCTGGACCATTCTGGAGATGCGCGGGAAGAGCACCGACGCCGAGTGTCTGAAATGCCACGCAACAGGGTACGGCCAGCCCGGCGGATTCACTTCCGAAGAAGCCACTCCTCATTTGAAATACAAGCAATGCGAAGCCTGCCACGGCCCGGGAAGCATCCACGCGAACAATCCCGGAGACAAGGCCGCGCATGAATTGATGAGAACATACGTGCGCGACAAAGATGTCTGCATACAGTGCCACGTCTGCATGAAGACCCACAAAGCAGAGACTTTTGAGTAACTGTCGTCGG
The DNA here is from genome assembly GCA_028714595.1 of Candidatus Omnitrophota bacterium. Classification (GTDB taxonomy): domain Bacteria; phylum Omnitrophota; class Gorgyraeia; order Gygaellales; family Profunditerraquicolaceae; genus JAQTMD01. The sequence goes on along the minus strand of JAQTMD010000018.1, from coordinate 13,065 downwards.
ATAAAATACCCGAGGTTGGCGGGATACGGGCAATCAGGGCAGTCAACGCAGGCAGCCGGGGGTGGCAATGCCGTCCCCGGGGCGTTGGGATTTTTGGTGACAGTGATTTTTTCTGCGTAAGCAAAGGGGTCGGGTAATCACAGGGAGGGAAGCGCTATGCTAAATTTTGTGACTAAATCCATCGGCCTGAAGCTCACCACATGGCTGACCATAGGGTTAATCTGTATCCTGTCGCTGATTACCGTCATGAATATAGTCTCCCAGGACAGGACGCTGCTTGACGGGGAAAAGGACACGGCGAAAAAACTCTCCAATACGGTCTACACGGCCATATGGTATCCCATGTTGACCGGGGACCAGGACGTTATCCAGAGGCAGTTCGACCAGTTCGCCAAGGAAGAAGGCGTCATTGAAATGGAACTGATCAATGACAAAGGGGTGATAAAACGCAGCACGGACAGGAGCTCTCTGAACCGGAAGTTCGACTCCGTCAAGCAGGCGAAAGAAAAGGTCGCCCACGTTGAGAAGGCCCTGGCGGGCGAAGGCGTTGAGTTCAGCGGGCTGGAAGAGCGGCAGGAGAGAAAAGACGCCAAGGGCTCTGCGCAGGTCTTTACCATCGTGCGCCCGATCAAAAGCGACAAGGCGTGTCTCGGGTGCCATCCGAAGACATTAAAGGTCCTGGGCGCGCTGCGCATCGTGCTTGACTGGACTCCCGTCGAACAGACGCAGCAGCTGACAAAATGGCGCAACATCGCTCTTTCGGTGGGGGGGCTATTGTTGATGGGCGTGCTGGTGGTCGTGCTCATGAATATCATGCTCTCAAAGCCGGTGGGCATCCTCATCGGCGGAACGCTGCCCCTGGCGGCGGGCGACCTGACCCAGAAGATTTCCATCAGGACGCAGGATGAGCTGGGCAGGCTCGGCGATGCGTTCAACAAGATTGTGAATTCCCTGCACGGCGTCGTCTCCCAGGTCCGTAACAGCGCCGACCGCGTGGCAAGCTCCGCAGAGGAGATGTCATCCTCCACGGAAGAGATGAACGCCACCACCCAGGAGGTTTCAGCGGCGATCCAAAAAGTCTCCAAGGGCGCTACGACACAGGCAGAACGTTTGCAGGAGACGTTCGAGACGCTTGAAAAGACCGCGCAGAGCATCAAGCAGATGGTCTCGAATGCCCAGGCGGCAAACCAGGCAGTCAGCGATACCAATGTCCAGGCCGAGTCCAGTAAAGGGCAGGCCCGCGAGGCAGTGGAAAAGATAGAGCGCCTGACGAACACCGTCGGCGATACCGCGAAAGTCATCCAGGCATTGGGACAGATGTCCCAGCAGATCGGCGAGATCACCGTCACCATCACCTCGATTGCCGACCAGACAAACCTCCTCGCTTTGAACGCCGCTATCGAGGCTGCGCGCGCCGGCGAGGCAGGCCGGGGCTTTGCCGTTGTCGCGGAAGAAGTCAGAAAGCTTGCCGAAGGTTCGGCTGAAGCAGTGCGTAAGATCGGGGGGCTCATCCGTTCCATCCAGAGCGAGACCAACAGGGCGGTCAATGCCATCGAGATGAGCTCAAAGGAAGTCCAGGAAGGCATGTCCCAGGTTGCCAAGATCGCCGAGGTGCTCGCAGAGATAAGCAAAGTAGCGCAGAACGGTTACCGGCTGACCAACGAGATCGCCGAGGCAGGGCAGAACCGTATCGTGGAATTGGAGCGTCTGGTCAAGGCGGTCAACGAAGTCACGGATATCGCCAAGGAATCGGCCTCCACGGTACAGGAGGCCTCTTCTTCGACGGAGGAACAGACCGCTTCGATGGAAGAGATGTCCGCTTCGGCGCAGGAATTTGCCCGCCTGGCCATAGACCTTAAGGAGGTCGTGGGCAAATTCAAGCTTGATGAAGGAAATGCGCCTTCCGGAAAGAAAGCGGCATAGGGAAGTCGCGGTTGACGATAGAGAGCAAAATCACAGGGCCCCGCAGGATATGCGGGGCCCTGAATTTTTTATCCCTGTCCCTGCGCCGCGCGGCAGGCGCTGTCTTATTCCAGGGGAATGGCGCTGATCTTGGAGAATTTAATCCCGATCTCGTGGGTAAAGGGCAGGTCTTTTTCCTGGGCTTTTCTTGACCAGGATACTACGCCTGAAATATAGAAAGGTCTCATGTTGGGCAGGATGCTGAACTGCCCTTTCAGGCTTGTTTCAACGGCAAGGTCTCCGCACATGAGCACGCGCATGCCGCCCAGGCTTATATCGATGAGCTTGACGCTGGCATTCCCTCCGGGTTTCAGGATATTGGTCTGTTCATCGCTGGAAAGACGTGCGTGCCTTCGTTTTTCAACCATTGTTCCTCCGTAAGTAACACTGGTCTCGCAGGAACCGCCAGTGACGCGTTAAGCCCCGTGACGCTGAAAACTCCTTACGCGGATAATTATACCCTGAAATGCGCTCGAGTTCAACGAAATGTTTGCATCGCGGGATGCCGGACCCCCGGGCGATCCCGTGAGGCAAAGAATTGATTGACGAAACGGACTTTTGAATTTATCATAATAGCACACGCTGTTTGTCTTTCTATGGGTTATGTCTGGGGGAAATTGATGAAGAAGATCGTCGTCACCGGCGGCGCCGGGTTCATCGGGAGCTGCATCATCGCGAAGCTCAACGCCGAAGCCGTCAATGATATCATCGTGGTCGACCACCTCGATTCCACGCCGAAATGGAAGAATCTCGTCGGCAAAGAGGTACAGGATTTCGTCGAAAAAGACACTTTCCTCGACGACGTCGAACGGGACAAGTTCAAGGGTAAGTTCGATGCGATCATTCACATGGGAGCCTGCACCTCCACTACCGAGACCAACGCCGCCTACCTCATGGAGAACAATTACCTATATTCCAAGCGGCTTGCGCAGTGGTCGCTCGCGCACAAGGTCCCGTTTCTGTACGCCTCGTCGGCCGCGACCTACGGCGCCGGCGAGTTCGGCTACAGCGACGAGGATAAGAACTCGCTGCGTCTCAAGCCCTTGAACATGTACGGCTATTCCAAGCAGCTGTTCGACCTGTGGTTGATCAAGAACCGTTGTTCCGCCAAGGTCACGGGTTTCAAGTTCTTCAATGTCTTCGGACCGAACGAATACCATAAGGCCGACATGCGCTCGGTGATCGCCAAGAATTTCGAGTCCCTGCTGCGGGACAGGAAGATCAGGCTTTTCAAGTCCTATCGTAGAGACTACCGCAACGGAGAGCAGAAGCGGGATTTCATCTATATCAAGGACGCCGTTGAGGTCGTGTATTATTTCCTGACGCACCCGGGGAAAAAAGGCATCTACAACGTGGGCAGCGGCAGGGCGCGCACCTGGAACGACCTGGCAAAGGCGCTCTTTGCGGCGCTCGGTCTGAAGCCCGTGATCGAGTATTTCGACATGCCGCCGGCGTTGCGCGACAAGTACCAGTATTTCACCCAGGCAGACCTGCGCAAGCTGAAGAAGGCCGGATTCAAGCCCGGATTCCATACCCTCGAGGCAGCGATCAAGGATTACGCCGGCTATCTGAAAGACCACCGCTACTGGTAACCGTATGCATAACGGCATTCTCGTCGTAAACAAGCCCAGGGGAATGACGTCGCACGACGTCGTCGATCTGGTTCGCAGGAAACTCGGCGTGCGCAAGGTCGGCCACGCCGGTACCCTTGACCCCGAGGCCACCGGGGTCCTGGTAGTGCTCGTGGGCAGCTGCACCAGGCTGTTCGATACCTTTTTGAGCTACGACAAAGAGTATGTGGCGACGCTGACGCTGGGCACCAAGACGTCAAGCGGGGATGCCGCCGGCCGGGTCCTCGACACCAGGGATTATTCGCACGTCCGGGAAGAAACGGCGGCAGGGGTAATGCGTACGTATGTCGGAGAGATCATGCAGACTCCGCCGATGGTCTCTGCGCTCAAGCACAAGGGAAAGCGCCTGTACAAGCTCGCCCGGCAGGGAAAAGACGTTGAACGAACCCCTCGAAAGGTGAACATCAAGGAGCTCAAGCTCTTGAACTTCTCTTTGCCGGAAATCCGGTTTTACCTGAAATGCTCGCGCGGCACATACGTGCGCCAGCTTGCCGAAGACATCGCAGCCGACCTGGGCTGTGTCGGCCACGTATCCAGCATAGAACGGGTAAGTATCGGCCCGTTTGACCTCAAATCCTGCGTCAGCCTTGAAGACATCGAAGCGAGCAAGATCAGGCCCTTCTACAAGACAGGGGCAGTTCCCTGTTTTTCCCGCTAAAGGGCAGGCGCACTGTTAACCCTACCTTCCGATTGACACAATCACCTTTCTACTATATAATGGTTTAATTATGGAACTCGAGGAAATCATCCAATTGAGGAAGCTCAAGCGCCAAGCGCTTGAGCAGGCAGGGGTTGCTGTCTTTGATAAACCCTTTCACAGCCGCCTGGACATAGGTGACATAGTAGCCAATTTCCAGGAGGCCAAGAAGGTCCAGGCCTGCGGCAGGCTCATTGCAAAACGGCTTCACGGCAAGGTCATCTTCGCTGATCTGCGGGATTCTACCGGTAAGATCCAGCTCTATATTAAATCGGATTTCATTGGCGCAGAAAAGTTTAAGCTCCTGGATAATATCGAGGTCGCTGATTTTATCGGAATAGCAGGGGAACTGTTCAGGACGCATACCGGTGAAGCTACGATAAAGGTCGAGAACTTTATCGTTTTGTCCAAAGCCCTGCGCCCGCTGCCGGAGAAATGGCATGGCCTCAAAGACGTCGAGGCCCGCTATCGTCAGCGCTATCTTGACCTCATCGCCAACGAAGAAGTAAAAAAGGTCTTTATCCTGCGTTCGCAGATAGTAAGCGGTATCCGGCAGTTCCTGGAAGGCAAAGGCTTCCTGGAAGTGGAAACTCCGATGATGCACCCCATACCGGGCGGAGCGGCAGGCAGGCCCTTTAAGACGCACCACAACGAATACACTATAGACCTGTTCCTGCGAATCGCCCCGGAGCTGTATTTGAAGCGACTGCTCGTCGGAGGATTGGACCGCGTCTTTGAGATCAACCGTTCGTTCCGCAACGAAGGCGTTTCCATCAAGCATAATCCTGAATTCACCATGCTTGAGGTCTACGCGGCTTATGCCAACGTGGATTCCATGATGCATCTGTGCGAGAGCATGACGGTCGGCGTTGCACAGGCGATTTTCGGCACCCTGCAGTTCACGTATCAGGGCAAGCCGCTGGACCTGACGCCGCCGTGGAAAAAGGTCTCCTTCGCCGAGCTGGTCAAGCTTAAATTCGGCATCGAGCCGCAGGACACCGAAGCTCAAATGCTGGAGAAGCTGAAAAATTCCGGCTTTGCCAAAGACCGCGACAGATTGAGCCGCACCCAGATAAGCAAGGTCATCGAAGAGACGCTTGAGAAAGATATGGGCGGCAATCCGACCTTTGTCACGGATTATTATACTGTGCTCTGCCCGCTGGCAAAGACCCGGGCAGACAATCCGCTTATCTCGGAGCGTTTTGAGCTGTTCATGGCAGGCATGGAAGTGGCAAATGCCTATTCGGAGTTGAACGACCCCCTCGAACAGCAGCGCCGTTTTGAGCAGGAAATAAAAGAAGACCCTGAAGCCGCGGCAAAGAGCGTGGACGCGGATGATGTGCTGGCGCTGGAGCACGGCATGCCTCCTGCAGGAGGCCTGGGGATAGGTATCGACAGATTAGTGATGCTTTTGACCAACCAGGCTTCCATCAGGGACGTGATCCTGTTCCCGCTTTTGCGGCCCGTTGAGGCGATCGAGAAGTAAGACCATGTCAGTGAACCTGCTCATCAGCTGGCGTTATTTGTTGACCAAGCGTAAAGAAAAGTTCATCTCTTTGATAAGCCTCATTTCGATTCTGGGCGTGGCTATCGGAGTCATGGCCCTCATCGTGGTGCTGGCAGTGATGACCGGTTTTGACCGCGACCTGCGCGACAAGATCGTCGGTAATTTCGCCCACCTGAACATCTCCAGCTTCCGGCCTACCGGCTATAAAGATTACCAGGCGCTGGACGCCAAGCTGCGCGCTATCCCCGAGATCAGGGCCACGGCGCCCTTTGTCCAGGCGCAGGTGCTGGTCAAGAGCGACGACCGCTATATGGCCCTGCAGTTCAGGGGCGTTGAGCCGGCCAAAGAGCAGTACGTCACCAAGTTCAAGCAGTACATAAGCCGCGGATCTTTTGATGACCTGTCGCCGGGTACGGCAGTCATCGGCAAGGAATTATCCCTGTACATGGGTTTGCCGGTGGGCTCAGAGATGACTATTTATTCCCCGCTGGGCAAAGAGTACAAATTAAAAGTCGTGGGCGTTTTTGCCTCGGGGATGTATGATTATGATCTCAATCTTTTGATAGTGCACCGCTCGACCGCGCAGCAGGTGCTTGAGATAGGCGACCAGATAAGCGGCGTGGCCGTCAGGCTCGGGAACATGTTTGCGGCAGACAAGGTCAAGTCGCAGCTTGCACGGGCCATCGGGTTCGATTACAACATCAAGACCTGGACCGAAGCCAACGCCAGTTTTTTTGCGGCTTTGAAGCTTGAGAAACTGGCGATGTTCATCATCCTCGCGTTGATCGTGCTGGTGGCGTCGTTCAATATCGCCAGCACCCTGGTGGTGATGGTGGTGGAAAAGACAAAGGACATCGGAGTGCTCAAGGCTATCGGCATGCCCCAGTCCGACATCAGAAAGATATTTACCTACGAAGGCCTGCTCATCGGCTGCTCGGGGACGCTGCTGGGAACGATCGCGGGCATTGTCCTGTGCCTGTTGCTTAAGAAATACCAGTTCGTAAAACTGCCGCAGGACATTTATTACATCGACCGTATGCCGGTTTCAGTGGCATTGTGGCCGGACCTCTGCCTTGTCGTCCTGGCGGCGCTGGTAATCACGCTGGCGGCAACGATCTATCCGGCACAGAAGGCCGCGCGCCTTACGCCGGTCGAGGCGCTGCGGTACGAATAGATGCTAAAAGTCAACGGCGTCCACAAATCATACCAGAGCGGGACAAAGAAGCTGGATGTCCTGAAAGGCATTGATTTGGCGATTGAGCCGGGGACGTTTGTGGCGCTGGTCGGGCCTTCGGGCGCGGGAAAATCAACGCTGCTGCATATCATCGGCGGCCTGGACGCCCCTGACCGGGGAAGCGTGCTCTTTGAGGAAAAAGACCTCTACCGGTTGAAAGACAGTGAGCTTGCGCGGCTGCGCAGCGAGGATATCGGTTTTGTCTTCCAGTTTTATCATCTTTTGTCCGAGTTCACCGTACTGGAAAACGTGCTTATGCCGGGGTTGATCCGGGGAAGGGAAAAGGCCGACGGCGTCAGGCAGCGCGCGCTTGAGCTGCTTGAGCGGGTAGGGCTGGGAGAACGGACAGGGCATTTTCCCGCGCAGCTTTCCGGCGGAGAAAAACAGCGCTGTGCGCTGGTCCGGGCCCTGATCAACAACCCCAGGCTCTTATTGTGCGACGAACCGACCGGAAACCTGGATTCGGCAACAAGCGACGAGATCATTGCATTGATACAACGGATACACCGGGAAAACAAGATGACCATCCTGATCGTCACTCATAACCAGGACGTGGCGAAGAGGGCGCACAACGCGTATCAGATGCGCGACGGCATACTTATCCGCTAGGATCGGAGGGGACATGAAGATCTATATCAACGGAAAATTTTACGAGAAAGAAGACGCGAAAATCTCGGTGTTTGACCACGGACTGCTGTACGGCGACGGCGTGTTTGAGGGCATCCGCGCCTATAACCGTCTCGTGTTCAAACTCAAAGAGCACATCGTGCGGTTATATGAATCCGCGCATACCATCATGTTGAAGATCCCCATGTCGCGGGAACAGATGATCAAGGCAACGGTGGCAACGCTGAAGGTTAATCACTTGAGCGACGCCTATATCAGGCTTGTCGTGACCAGGGGCGAAGGCGACCTCGGCCTTGACCCGCGCAAGTGCAACGGTCATGCCACGGTGATCATTATCGCGGACAAGGTCAAGCTTTACCCGGAGAAGCTCTATAACGATGGGCTGGCCATCGTCACCGTGGCGACGGTGCGCAACCTGCCCGAGGCGCTCAATCCGCAGATCAAGTCCCTGAACTACCTGAACAACATCCTGGCGAAGATAGAGGCGATAAACTTCGGCTGCGAGGAGGCGATCATGCTCGATGCGCTCGGGTATATCGCCGAGGCCACCGGAGACAATATCTTCATCGTCAAGAAGGGAGAGCTCTATACGCCGCCCCAGTGCATGGGGACGCTGCGCGGCATCACGCGCGATTCGGTGCTTGAGATCGCCTCAAAAAACAGGATCCCCGCGCATGAGCATGTCATGACGCGCCACGAACTGTATAATGCCGACGAGTGTTTCCTGACCGGCACTGCCGCGGAGATCATCCCCGTGGTCAAAGTCGACGGCCGCGCCATCGGTACCGGCAAGCCGGGCACGCTCACCCGGAGCCTGATCTCGAAGTTCAGGGCGTTGACCAAGAAAACGGGAGTGAGGTATTAAGCTGAATCTTAGGGAGTAACGAGATGCTGTGCGACGTATGCGGCAAAAATCCTGCGACAGTACACCTGACCGAGATCGTTGACGACCAGATGAGCGAGCTGCACCTTTGCGAGGAGTGCGCGCGCAAGAAGAGCTCTCAGATGGAGTCTCAGTTCGGCCTGTCCGACCTTTTAGCCGGTCTGGCTGAATTCGAGAAGCCCGCTGCCGAGGAAAAGGAATTGAGCGTCGCCAAGTGCCCGAACTGTGGCCTGACCTATAAGGATTTCAAGAAGATCGGGAGGCTCGGCTGCGGCGAGTGCTACGCGACTTTCAAGAAATTCCTGCAGCCGTTGCTCAAACGCATACACGGCTCAAGCACCCATTGCGGCAAGTGCCCGGTCCCGGTCAAGACCGCCGCAGGCAAGGGCCCCCGGAAAAAGACGGATATCCAGGAGCTTCGCTGCCGCCTGCAGGATGCAGTCCAGCGGGAAGCCTACGAAGAGGCAGCGCGCATCCGCGACCAGATAAAAGAGCTGCAGGAAAAAGAGCAGCAAGATAAAGGCAAATGATCCCATGGAGCTTAACGATCTCCTGAAACATACCAGCGAGTGGCTCAAAGGCAGCGGCCCTAATTCCAACATCGTCATCTCCAGCCGCATCCGCTTTGCCCGCAACCTTGAGAAGCTGGCCTTTCCGCACTGGGCGAACAAGAAGCAGGCCAAGCAGTCCCTCGATAGCGTGGAAGCGGCGATCGCCAACGTCGAATACCTGCGCAAGTCCACGCTCTTCAAGCTTGCGGACCTTGACAGCGTAGACAAGCAGTTCCTGGTGGAGCGGCACCTGATGTCGTATGAACACGCGCAAAAGAGCGATTCCAAGGCCATCCTCGTCGACGGCGAAGAGATCGTGGCCATCATGGTCAACGAAGAGGACCACCTGCGCATCCAGGTCATGCAATCCGGATTTAACCTGTTCGAGGCCTACAACATCATCAACCGGATCGACGACTGCCTGGCAAAGGAACTCGTTTATGCGTATTCGCCGGAATGGGGGTATCTTACCGCCTGCCCGACGAACACCGGCACGGGCATGCGGGGCTCGGTGATGCTGCATCTGCCGGGCCTCGTGATGACGCGCCAGATCAACCAGGTGCTGGCCGCGATCGCCAAATTGAGTTTTGCCACGCGCGGCCTCTACGGCGAAGGCACCCAGGCAACGGGAAATTTTTTCCAGATCTCCAACCAGGTGTCGCTGGGCCGCAGCGACACCGAGATCATCGACAATATCAACGGCCTGATCAGGCAGATCATCGAACAGGAGACGCAGGCGCGCGAGGCGCTCCTGACGCAGAACCGTCCCCTGCTCGAAGACAAGATCAACCGCAGCTTCGGGATATTGAAGAGCGCGCACATCATTTCGAGCCAGGAGACGACGGAACTGCTGTCGCTGGTGCGCCTGGGGGTAGACCTGGAAATCATCAAAGACATCAACCGCCGGGCCATCAACGAGCTTTTTATCATCACGCAGCCGGCGCATCTGCAGAAGATGGAGAACAAGAAGTTGACGCAAGGGGAAAGGGACGTCACGCGAGCGGAGCTTATTCGCACTAAATTAAGCCAAGGGTCATAAGGGCCAAAAAACAGCATAGACAGGGGAGGGGTCCACTTATGTTTAACCGGTTCACTGAACGGGCGCGTAAAGTCATCATCCTGGCCAAAGAGGAGGCCAAGCGTTTCAACCATGATTACATCGGCACCGAGCATATCCTGCTGGGCCTGATCCGTGAAGGGGAGGGCGTGGCAGCGACGGTGCTGGAAAAGATGGGCGTTTCTCTGGAGAACATCCGCATCGAGATAGAAAAGCTGGTGCAGCCCGGCCCGGCAACGCAGATAATCGGCGACCTGCCTTTTACCCCGCGCGCGAAAAAAGCGCTGGAGCTGGCGGCGGAAGAAGCGCGTTCCCTCGGGCATAATTACATCGGCACCGAGCATCTGCTCCTGGGTCTCATCCGCGAAGAAGAGGGCGTTGCCTCGCAGGTGCTCCTTAATCTCGGCATGGACTTAAGCACCGTGCGTAACAAGATCATGGAAGTCCTGGGTTCCGAGCTCCCCGGCTTCGGCCAGCAGGGCGCCAAGACCAAGACCCCTGCCCTGGATGCCTTTGGCCGCGACTTGACCGCGCTGGCAAAAGAGAACAAGCTTGACCCCGTCATCAACCGCAAAATGGAGATCGAGCGGGTCATACAGATATTGAGCCGCAGGACCAAGAACAACCCCGTGCTTCTGGGCGAGGCAGGCGTGGGAAAGACCGCCATCGTCGAAGGACTCGCGCAGGCTATCATCGCCGGCAATGTGCCGGAGGTCCTGCGTCACAAGCGGCTGATCGTGCTGGACCTCGCGCTCATGGTGGCCGGCACCAAGTACCGCGGCCAGTTCGAGGAACGCATCAAGGCGGTCATGGAGGAGATCAAGCGTTCGCAGGACGTCATCATCTTCATCGACGAACTGCATACCCTCGTGGGTGCGGGCGCCGCGGAAGGGGCCATTGACGCATCGAACATCCTGAAGCCGGCGCTTTCGCGCGGCGAGATCCAGTGCATCGGCGCCACTACCCTTGACGAATACCGCAAGTACATCGAAAAAGACGCCGCCCTTGAGCGCCGGTTCCAGACCATCATGGTCGAGCCGCCGACGGTGGAACAGACCGTTGAGATCTTAAAAGGCCTGCGCGAACGGTACGAATCGCATCACCGTGTCGCCTTTACCGATGAGGCTTTGGCGGCCGCGGCAAAATTATCCGACCGGTATATCTCCGGCAGGTTCCTCCCGGACAAGGCCATCGACCTCATCGACGAATCCGGCTCGCGCGCGCGCCTCAACGTCCTGGTGGTGCCGCCCGAGATAAAGGAGCTGGAGGCGAAGGTCGAAGGACTGCGCAAGGAAAAAGAGATGTATATCAAGGACCAGGATTTCGAAAAGGCGGCTGCGCTGCGCGACCAGGAACGCCATGCGCGCGATGAACTGGAAAAGCTTAACCGCGACTGGGCCCAGACAAAAGACAAGATCCGGCCGCAGGTCGGCGAGGAAGAGATCGCCAAGATCGTCTCGCAGTGGACCGGCATACCCATATTCCGTCTTGAGCAGAAGGAAGGCGAGAAGCTCTTGAAGATCGAGGAAGAGCTGCACAAGCGCGTGGTGGGCCAGGACGAGGCCATTGCCGCCATCGCTTCGGCGGTCCGGCGTTCGCGGGCAGGGATCAAGGACCCGCGCCGGCCGATCGGCTCGTTCATCTTCCTGGGCCCGACCGGAGTCGGCAAGACCCTGCTTGCCCGGGCGCTTGCGGATTACATGTTCGGCCATGAAGAAGCGCTGATCCAGCTGGACATGTCCGAATACATGGAGAAGTTCAATGTATCGCGCCTCATCGGTGCGCCGCCGGGCTACGTCGGCTACGAGGAAGGCGGGCAGCTCACGGAAAAGGTGCGGCGCAGGCCCTATTCGGTGATCCTGCTGGATGAGATAGAAAAGGCGCACCCCGACGTTTTCAACCTGCTCCTGCAGGTCTTTGAAGACGGCAGGCTCACCGACAGCTTTGCGCGCAAGGTCGATTTCCGCAACACCGTGGTGATCATGACCTCTAACGTCGGCGCGGAGCTGATACGCAAGACGGGCGCAATAGGTTTCAAGGAACACAAAGAAGACATCACGTACCAGGAGATGAAAGAGAAGCTCCTGGAAGAGGTCAAGCGCACCTTTAAACCGGAGTTCCTGAACAGGATCGACGATATCATCGTGTTCAGGCCGCTCGCCAAAGAGGACCTGGTCAAGATCATCGATATCGAGATCGCGCACGTCGCCGACCGGCTGAAGGAACAGCGCATCGCGCTCGAGGTGTCGCCCGAGGCCAAGGAATTCCTCATCGAAAAAGGCTTTGACCCGGTGTTCGGCGCCCGCCCCCTGAAGCGTACCATACAGCGGTTCCTCGAAGACCCGCTGGCGTCGGAGATCATCTCCAAGAGGTTCGGCGAGGGTTCAACGGTAAAAATACAACGGAAAAACCAGGAACTGATATTCGAATGACATGTTCGGACACGTAAAGGACGACATCGCCACAAGGTTTGCGACGTTCATCGCTTTTCTGGGGGGAGTGAGCAACCTCGCCTTCCAGAGCATCTACTGGACGTTCGCTCCGCCGTACAGCAGGCGCCGCATTTTCGAGCAGGCCAAGAAAGCGGGAGTGGACAGCCTGTCGCTGGTGTCGCTCATCTCGTTCTTTATCGGCGTGATCATGGCGTTCCAGATCTCGTACATGATGATCAGGTTCGGCGCCGAAATGTACATCTCCAGCGTCGTGGCCCTGTCGATCGTGCGGGAACTGGGGCCGGTGATCACCGCCCTGGTCGTGGCCGGCCGCGTGGGCGCTGCCATCACCGCGGAACTGGGTTCCATGCAGGTCACCGAGCAGATCGACGCGCTCGAGACCCTGGCAGCCAATCCCATCAAGTACCTGGTGGTGCCGCGCTTCGTGGCCATGGCAGTGGTATTGCCGCTTTTGACCCTCTAC
>JAQTMD010000017.1 GCA_028714595.1 Candidatus Omnitrophota bacterium | reverse complement strand
ATCGAGCAGGACCAGGCAGTAGGGACGCTTTTCGATCAGCCGGGCCGCCCGTATGCCGTCAAAGACCGTCTGCACGGCATAGCCTTCGTTTTCGAGTATCTCGGCGAGCTCTTCGCAGATCTCTTCTTCATCATCGACAATCAGGATCTTTTTTTTCATTTGAGCGCATGTCCGCAGGGCAGGAGCACCGTAACCGTCGTGCCTTTGCCCACCTCGCTTGAGATCGTCAGTGTCCCCTCATGGAGTCTGACGAGCTGGTGGCAGACGGCCAGGCCCAGGCCCGTACCTTTGGACTTCGTGGTGAAAAACGGCTGCATGAGGTGCTTCATGTCTTCGGATGCAATGCCGGCGCCGGTATCCTCGAACGTTATGGTGAAGTTGCTGCGCGGATCGTACTGGGCGCGGATGGTGATCCTGCCCCGCTTTTCGGGCAGTGACTCGAACGCGTTGTTCAGGAGATTGTCGAACAGCTCCTTGATCTGCAGGGCGTCGGCCTTGATGGTATCGCGCCTGGCACAGGTGCACTTCTTGTTCACCGCGACCTTCCACTTGCGGAACCGGTCTTTTGCGTGCGCGATGCACTCGTTCAAGACCTCGTGGATCCGGACCTCGGCAAAATGCGGCACCCTGATCCGCGAATAACTCAGGAGATTGTTGATGATCTGGTCGCTCTCGATCACTTTCTTTTCGATGTTCTCCAGATGGCGTTTGAGGGAGCGGTTACGGCTTTTCTTGCCGATGTTGTATGCCGCGGTGCGGATCGCCGCCAGGGGATTGCGAAGTTCATGGGCTACCGTGGCCGCAAGCGAGCCGATCTCGGAAAGATGCTTGGCGTCCGCCAGTTCCTTCTGGACGCGCAGCAGCTGTTCGGTGCGCTCCTTGGTCAGGCGTTCAAAGCTCTCCTTGTCTTTACGCAGGATCGCCTCGGTTTCCTTGCGCTCGGTAATGTCCCGGATCGTCTCCATTGCGCCGACGACGTTACGCTGGCTGTCATAGAGGGGAGACGCCTTGACCCACAGGAATGCTCCCTTGCCGGAGTAGACCAGCGGCACGAAGACCTCGGCGTAGAGCGCCTCTTTCTCTCTCCTGACATAGGTGTATTTCGCCTCGATCTCCTTATCGTGCATGCCGACCAGGTCGATGAGGACCGGCCGGGGCTTTCCATAGAACGGGATCGCATACGCGTAGTCGCCCTGACCGATGATGTCCTCTTTTCTGATGCCGGTCATCTCTTCGATCGCCCGGTTCCAGGCGATGACGCGCTTATCCTGGTCGATGACGAACATCGCGTCGGGAAGGAACTCGATGATATCGGACAGGCGCTGGTAGGCGGCCTTGAGCTGCTCTTCCGCCTGCTCGCCGTGGGCGATCTCGGCTTTGAGCTGTTCGTTGACGGCGCGCAGCTGTGCGTTAAAACTGCGCAGTCTCTTGATCTTTTTGCTCATCGTCTCGTGCGCCGGACGCCCGAATTCCTGCGGAATTCCGTAGGCGTCTGGCCCGTATATTTTTTGAACTGCCGGATGAACGATTCCGCGTTTTTGTACCCCAGGGCATCGGCGATCTGGTCGACATTATGGCTTCCGGTCTTCAACATCTGTTTCGCCTTGGCGATCTTCAATTTAAGGCGATAATGGGTAAAGCGCTCTCCCGTCTGTTCCTCGAATATCCTGCTTAAGTACTTCGGGCTCAAATATACCGCCCGCGCCACGTCGGCAAGGCCGACTTTCTTGAGACAGTTGCGCGCCACGAACTCTTTGACCTGGGCGATCTTGCCCTCGAGGGGACGGCGCCCTGCGGGGCCCGCCGGCCGCCTGCGCGTGAGCAGGTCCTCGATCACCCGACGGGCAGTGTCGACATCGAGCGGTTTTTCCAGGTAATCGTCGGCACGGCCTTTGAGCGCCTCGATGGCCACGTCCTTGGAGCTGTAGCCGGTCAGAATGATGATGCCGAGGTTCGGGTTCCTGCGCTTGATCTGACGCAGCACGTCAATGCCGCTTGAACCGGGCATCATCACGTCGAGGATGACCGCATCCACGGCGTTCGGCTTTTCCAGGATACGGAGCGCCTCCGGCCCGTCCTGCGCCTCGATCACGTGGTATTCAGACAGGCTCTCGGCAAACTCCTCGCGGAACTCCCGGTCATCGTCGACAAGCAGCACGGTGTAGGGCATGGATAATCCTTTCGTCAACTCTCAAAAAGGGGGCTCAAGCGTTCGCGCTGGACGGCAAGAGCGGCGTGCACCGCGTCCCCGGTGGCCATCCCGAGCTCCTGCAGCGTCGAGCCGAGCGGCACATCCCGGTGCCAGTGGACTTTAAGCGCTTCATCAAGCTGCTCAGGCGAGATCATATTTCTCTCGATAAGGATCTGGCCCAGCGGCAGATACGTTGAGGCGATAGTCTCTTTCTTCTGATAGACCCGCGCATCCCGGGATTCCCGTACGGCCTGATCGCGCCTGTCGGCCATGAATTTTGAACCCGGGATCTCTTTCAGGTAGCCTTTTATCTCGGCGATCTTCTCGTTTATCTTGACGACGCTGGCAAACTCCGCCGGACTGTTGCGGTTGACCAGCGCTATGGAGACGCTGACCAGCGCGGCACGCCGTATCTTACGGTTGCGGTCGCGGGCGACGATGAAGCCGCGCCGGCGGTCGGCTGCCGTGTAGTGGAATGGGATCACCGTATCGAACATGCAGATGAAGTTCTGACAGATCTTCTCCGAGGCATCGATGCCGGTGATGAAGACGAAGTCATCGCCGCCGACATGGCCGATGAAGTCGTCCTTGGCGCCGAATCTCCGGACCGTCGTGTAGAGGATATAGGCGGTCTGCATGATGACCCGGTCGCCTTTGAGGTAGCCGTAGACGTCGTTAAAGTATTTGAAATTGTCTATGTCGATGTATCCGAAGGAAAACGGGGCCTTGCGGCTGATGCGTTCGGCGATCGCCTCTTCGATGAGCCTTCCGCCGGGTAAGCCCGTGAGCGGCGCGGTGCAGTAATTGTACTGCGCGCGTTTCACGGCCATCTCGATGCGCACCCGCAGGTCGAGCGGGTCGGGCGGTTTGATGAGATAATCGTCGACGCCGTGTTTGGAGTGCAGCAGCTGCTCGCGCAGCTGGCGTTTGTCGATGAGGGTAATAACGGGGATGAAGGCGGTGATCAGGTCCTCTTTGAGGAGCGCACAGATGGCGAGGTTCTCCTTGCGCGCGGAGTACACGTCGATCACGATGGCGTCGGTAGACACCTTCTTGACGTAGGCGATATCGTCGAACGGCGCGTCGTGCAGGAATACCTCATATCCCCATCCGTCAAAGCAGAACGTCAGGACCTTGCGCAACGTTTCGTCGCTGGATATGACAAGCAGCCTCTTGACCCGTTCCTGCATAAGAAACCTTCCGGTTATACCTCTATTATACAGAATTTAGGCCAAAGTTCTATTGAATATTATAGCGCAGGTAAAGGCAAAATGGTACAATAAACCCATGAACTACCTGACCGTATTCGGCATTTCCTTTGCCGTGGCGCTCTCCGGGGCGCTGATGCCCGGGCCCCTGTTGACCACGGTGATCGCCGAGAGCACGAGGAAAGGCTTTCAGGCCGGGCCGTACATCTGCATCGGCCATGCCATCCTTGAGGCATGCATGGTGGCGCTGATCATCGCCGGGCTGTCGCAGGCGGGCACCTCGCGGCCGGTAGTCTACGGCATCTGCGTCGGCGGAGCAGCGATCCTCTTGTATTTCGGTATCAGCATGCTTGCATCGGCACGCAGGCTCTCGCTTACGCAGGACGTTTCAGCGACCAGGTCCGCTCACCCCGTGCTGCTGGGCATTACGGTAAGCCTCGCCAACCCCTACTGGACCATGTGGTGGCTGACCGCGGGAGCCGGCCTCCTTATCGCAAGCCGCAAACAGGGCTGGCCGGCCCTCGCAGCTTTCTTTCTCGGCCACATAGCAGCAGACTTTGCCTGGTACAGTATTATCGCGTGGGGTTTCAGCAGGAGCAGGAAAATACTTTCGGACAGGATATACCGCGGGATCATCGTTCTCTGCGGCCTGACACTCATCGCTTTCGCCGTCTATTTCGGGGTCGTGGCGTTACACGACAGGCTCTGAGACGGCGGTATTCGTGCTGCGGTCGATGATCGCTGCAAACGAACGCAGGCGCCAGGCGAAGAAACATGCGCCTGCCAGACTGACGGCTCCGGCACCCAGGATGGTGTACGGCGCGCCCGCCTTCTGCGCGAGGCTGCCAGCCATGAGGCTTCCGAACGGCGTAAGGCCGATGAACGCCATGATGTAAACGCTCATCACCCTTCCGCGTTTATCGTCGTCAACCAGCGTCTGCAGTACGGTATTGCTGCCCGCCATATGCACCATGAGCCCGAAACCCACCACTACCATGAGCACCAGCGACACGGGAAAGGAGCGCGAGAACGAAAGCAGGATGAGCCCCGCGCCGAGGACAAACGTTGCCCCGGCTATCGTCTTTCCCATCCCCCGCACGCCTTTTTTGTTCGCCAGGAATATCGCTCCGCTTAACGCCCCGAACCCGGCGGCGCCCATAAGGTAACCCAGGGTCCGGGAATCGCCGTGCAGGACATCCCGGGCGAACACGGGCAGCAGTATGGCATAGGGCATGACCACGAGGCTCACCAGCCCCATCAACACCAGGATAAAGCGCATCGGCGCGGAACCAAAGGTATAGACAAATCCCTCTCTCATGCTCTCAAGGATATGATTGTGGTTTTTGGCCTTGCGCTCCTGGCTGACCTTCATCATTGTCAGCGACGCGATGACCGCCAGGTAACTGAAGCCGTTGAGCAGGAAACAGGTTCCCTCGTTGGAAAGCGCGACCACGATGCCGGCGACCATCGGGCCCAGGAATCTGGCGATATTGAACTCGAGCGAGTTCAGGGCAATGGCATTGGCCAGGTCCTCTTTATTGCCGATGAGATCGATGGTAAACGACTGGCGGACCGGCATCTCAAAAGAATTGACCGCACCCAGAAAAACGCTTAAAACCATCACATGCCAGATCTCGACCGTATTGCTCAACACCAGCGCCGCCAGGATGAACGCCTGGGCCATGGCCAAAACCTGGGTCACCACCACGATCCGGTGGCGGTTCCAGCGGTCTGCCCAGACGCCGGCAAACGGCGAGATGAAAAACGTGCTGACCTGGCTGGCAAAGCCGACAACACCCAGGGCAAACGCCGAATTGGTCAACCGGTACACCAGCCACCCCATAGCCAGATACTGCATCCAGGTGCCGGTAAGAGAAACGATCTGACCGAAGAAAAAGAGACGGTAATTCCGGTAGCGCAGCGCCCGGAGTATGTGACTGAAGTCTACGGTTGCAGGGGATGAAATCTTCATTGGCAGTAAAATTAAAAATCCGAATATCGCGCACGCGATATTCGAATACTCATGAGGTGTTCGTATCCCTTCCTATATATATTTTCTGATATAACGGAGCAACTCGTCGAAATCTATGGGCTTGATGATGTAATCCGTCGCCCCGATCCGCTGGCCTTCGAACAGGGAATCGGTCTCTGCTTTGGCCGAGACCATGATCACCGGGACCCTGCGCAGGGAGTCGCTTGTCTGCAGATCCGCAAGCATGGTAAAACCGTCGCGCCGGGGCATCATGATGTCAAGCAGGATGAGGCTGGGCTTTTCCCGCTCTGCCGCCAGCAATCCTTCGATGCCGTCGTGTGCGGTGACCGTGGAAAAACCTTCTGCCTGGAGCCTCTTACTGATGACGTCGAGCACATCCGGCTCATCATCCACGATCAGGATCTTGCTTTGCACAGGCACCTCCGGCCCGGGAGGCCTAGATGACCAGCGAGGGCTTTTTGCGCAGCGGGTGCTGCCGGATCAGCGCCGCTACATCAGGCGGCAAGCCGGGCTTGCGCAATTTGTAGTACATGTAATTCTTGTAACCTTCGACGCCGGGCTGGTCAAAGGCGTTGATCCCGAGCAACTCTCCCTCACATGCGGTCGCCATCTCGAAGAAATAGATGAGCTCGCCCCAGTGGAACGCCGAGACTTCGGGCATGATGATGGCGCAGTTCGGCCTTTTCTCGCGCACCAGGGCCCATTCGGTGGCCTCCTGGGCCAGGGAAAGGAGCCTGCCGTAATATTTTCCCGAAAGAAAACCCGCATTGCGCGGTATGCGCAGGTCATGGCTGAACTTCTCCACACGGATAAAGGTGACGACCTTGTCATTCTCGCCTTCGATGTTGTTCTGCTGGACCGAGTGCAGGTCATTGGTGCCGCGCGTGGCAATCGGCGTCCTGCCGACGTTTTTGACCGAGCTTTTGTCCGGGACCCACTGCTCAAGGCCGGAAGGTTTTATTACGACTTTGCGTGCGAACTTCTTGCCCGTACTTTCCGCGAGCAGCTGGCAGTACCAGTCTGCAGTGGATTTCAGCCCCTCGGAAAACGGCATGAGTATGGTGATGGGTTTGCGCTTTCGCCGGTACTGGATGACAGCAAGCGCGGCATACAGGTATGCGGGGTTCTTGAAAAGGCCGGGGCTGCTGCAGCGCCTTGCCATGGACCGGGCGCCTGCCAGGACCTCGTTGATATCGATACCGATGACTGCCAGGTGCAGAAGCCCCATATTGAATTCGGAATACCTGCCTCCCACGCCTTTCAAAAGCGGCAGGCTGCGAAAACTTTTGGGGTCGGCGGCTGATTCGGCTTTGACGATACTGCGCAGCGTTCCCGAAGAAGGATCGGTGACAGCCACGACCTGGCGGCCGTACCGGGCTCCCACCCTGCGTTTGAGCCACCGTTGGACCAGCAAAAAAGCCGCCTTGGTCTCAGTGGTCTCTCCTGATTTCGAGATCACGACCACAAAGGTCTTCTTCGGGTCCAGGTTTTTCAATAACACCGAGAGCGTTTCGGGATCGAGGTTATTGCCTTCAAAATATATCCGCGGCCTCCCTTTTCTCCCGGAAGGGAATTCATTATAGTAGGCGGGCGCGAGCGCATCCTGGGCTGCCTTCAAACCCAGGTATGAACCGCCGATGCCCAGCGAGATGACATTGTCGAATTTTGCGGCGATCTCATTGCCGAGCCGCTGAATCGCCTGAATGGTCCTGGGATCCTGATACGGGAGCATCGCCCACTCAAGGCCGAGGTTGACCCGGTTCGTTTTGCCGGCAAGTACCCTGCGCAGGTGACTGTGAGCCCGGGCGATGCCGTTCTTGAGGCTGCGGATATCCGCATCGGCCACCCCGTGGGTGCTGCCGACGGAAAAGCCGAACATGTTGTTGAAATCAAACCTGATCTTTCTCATACGGAAATATTATATCACAAATACCGCGGTTGCCTCAGATTTGTTTCTCTTGCCTTGCTGCCGTTCGCGTCGCGACCAGATCCGCCCCCAGGCCCAGTAAATCCTTAACAATGGTTTCACCCGCCTTCACGGGCGCATTGACGCGTATTGTCCTGACTGCCTCCATAGCCTCAAAGAGTTTCTGCTTGGGGATCGGCTTATCGGTGCGCACGGCAAGCATCTTGACCTCAAGCCCGTCGCAGAGTACGGCCGTTGTCAGGATGCGCTGCGGGTTCTGGATCTCGTTCTTTGCGTACTCGGCGCCCTTCGGACATTTCTCGCCGCTGACACGCTGCACAATGCAGCCTTCGTAATCAACGGCAAGCGTGCAGCCGGCCGGGCACTCGATACAGGTTATCGTCTTTTGCATGGTTTCTCCAAGGGGGATAGAGGACGAAAACTGTCCCCCTGAATCTTCAGGAGATACTCGGCTGCAAGGCGGCCGCACAGCTGGCTGTCCGCGGTCACCGAATCCGCCACATCATAGACCTTGTACGCATTGCCGCAGACAAACAGCCCCGGTATGGCAGTGGTATTGGGCGCCTCCGAGACCGGCGAGTTCGTCTTCTCGTCCAGGCGTACGCCTGCCATCTCGATAAGCTCGTTCTCCGGTATCAGGCCGACGGAGACCAGCAGCGTATCGCAGGACAGCTCGAACTTTGAGCCGGGTATTGGACGCCGCTGCCCGTCGACTTTGACCACCTCGACCTTTTCCACCCTGTCTTTTCCGTGGATGCGGGATATCATATGGTTAAAATAAACCGGGATATCGAAATCATACACGCACTGGGTAAGGTTACGCACCAGGCCGCGGCTCGCGCTTTCGATCTCGATGACTGCCCTGACCTTTGCGCCTTCGAGGGTAAACCTGCGCGCCATGATCAGGCCTATATCCCCCGAGCCGACGATCACCACCTCGTTGCCGGGAAGCAATCCTTCGACATTGATCAATTTCTGCGCCAGGCCTGCGGGAAATATGCCGGCCGGCCGCGTGCCGGGGATGTGGATCATCTCGCGCGTCTTCTCCCTGCAGCCGGTAGCCATGATCAAAGCCCTGGCCGCGATATTCTGGAGCCTCCCCGGTTTTATCACGGTCAAGACCTTGGTACGGCTCAATGCCACTGCGAACGTACGCAGGCTCGTTTCAATGGCAGGAGTAGAATTGATCTTCGTGACGAACCGGTCAGCGTACTCGGGTCCGGTAAGCACTTCTTTGAAATACGTCAGCCCGAACCCGGTATGCACGCACTGGTTGAGTATGCCGCCGAGGAACTGATCGCGCTCGATCAACAGGATGTCCCGTACGCCCTGTCCATGGGCAGCGAGGGCCGCTGCCATGCCTGCAGGGCCGCCTCCGACAATGACCAGTTCCCGCTCAATCATCGGCCCGGTCATGTTTGACCACCTCCGAACCTTTCCCCCGCTTGGTCACTGCAGTGACCGGTATACCCCGCTCCCCGGCAAGCATTTTCATGACCCGCGTCGTGCAGAAACTCCCGTGGCACCTTCCTGCCTGGCAGCGGGTGCGGAACTTTATGCCGTCGAGGGTTGTGGCGCCGCGGAGGATCGCATCCCTGATTTCTTTTGCCGAGACCATCTCGCAGCGGCAGACGATATCGCCGTAACCGGGGTCTTGCTCGATAAGCTTCTGCGTCTCTGCAGGCTTAACGGCAAAGAGATGTACGGATCTCTTTCGGTGGCCGTGAAAAAGAATCTTCCTGCGCAGACCCAGGCCCTGCTGGCGCAAAAGCCGCGTCACCATGCGCGCGATCGCCGGCGCAGCGGTCAATCCCGGCGACTGGATGCCTGCCACGGTAATACAGCCGTGCGCTGCCTGCTCGCTGCGGATGATAAAATCTTCACCGGCTTTCGGCCGCAGTCCGGCAAAATAGGCGATGATGTCTTTTTCGTTTATTTCCGGGACCATGCGCTTGACGGCAGAAAATACCTTCTCCAGTCCTTCCTGCGACGTGGACAGATCCTCTTTACTTTCCGCCTCTGTTGCCGTAGGGCCGACCATGGGATTGCCGTCGGCAGTCTTTATCACCAGGATCCCTTTCGTCGATTGCGACGGCAAAGGAAAGATAAGATGATTGGTAAGATAAGCCCGCTTTTTGTCCAGGATAAATTCCTCGCCTTTAACAGGCTTGATGGCAACGTCAGTGATGCCCAGCATGCGGCAGATGCCGTCGGCGTACAGCCCGGCGGCATTGACGACATATTTCGCTTTGAAAGGACCTTTCGAGGTATGGACGATGAAATGCGGCCTGGTATTTTCTATGGCCGTGACGCGGGAATCGGTATGGATCTGGACGCCGTTGCGCAGGGCATTTTCCGCCAGGTCATAGACAAGCCGGTACGGGCTTATGATGCCGGCCGTGGGAGCAAAAAGCGCAGCCTTGACCCTGGGGCTCAAATGAGGCTCATGGCCGCGCAGCCAGACCTGGTCGACCATGCGCACGCCGGGCACTCTGAGAGCCCTGGCGTCTTCAAGGAGACGGTGCAAACGGAAGATCTCTTCTTCGGTAAAAGCCACGATCAATTCGCCGACTTCCTTGAAATCTACGCCCAGTTCCTGCGCAATGACGCGCGTCAGGCGGTTGCCTTCGACGCAGAGCCGGCTCTTGAGCAGTCCGGGAGGATTTTGCGTGCCGGGATGGATGATGCCGCTGTTGGACTTGGATACGCCGAAGGCCGGCTCCTCTTCTTTTTCGAGCACCACGACCAAAAGCTTATAGCGGGACAACTCCCGGGCTATTGAGGTGCCGACCGCGCCTCCTCCGATTATCGCAACGTCAAACATATATATTTAGGTAAGGACCTTGCGCACTGCCGCCTGCCAACCCTGGTACAGGGCTTTTCTTTTTTCTTCCGGCATGCGGCACGTAAACGTCCGGTCCCTTTTCCAACATCGCCTGATCTGGCCGGCGTTTTTCCAGAAACCGACGGCTAGACCTGCCAGATATGCTGCTCCCAATGAAGTGATCTCGATGACCTTCGGACGCACGACCTTTATACCCAGGACATCTGCCTGGAACTGACAGAGAAAATCGTTTGCCGCAGCGCCCCCGTCGACTTTTAGACCCTTGATCCGCAGGCCGGAATCTTTCTGCATGGCCGCTACCACATCCCTGGTCTGAAATGCCATGGCTTCCAGCGCAGCGCGTACCAGATGCTGCCTGGTTGTCCCGCGGGTAAGTCCGAATATCGCTCCCCGGGCGTTCGAATCCCAGTGTGGCGCGCCCAGTCCCACGAACGCAGGCACAAAATACACGCCGGCAGTATCCGCTACGCTGCGCGCCATTGTTTCCGATCCTGCAGAACTTCCCAGGATTTTCAACTGGTCGCGCAGCCACTGGATCGCCGCGCCCGCAATAAAGACGGCGCCTTCCAAAGCATACACCGGCCCTCCCGAAGCACCACAGGCAAGCGTAGTGATCAGGCCGTATTTTGAGAGCATGAATTTCTTCCCGGTATTCAGCAGCATAAAAGCGCCGGTGCCATAGGTGTTCTTCATTTCTCCAGGCTTAAAACAGGCCTGGCCGAACAATGCTGCCTGCTGGTCTCCGGCAATGCCGCAAATGGGAATGCCTGCCTGCAGCTTTCCTGTCCTGACTGTCGTGCCGAACATGCCTGAAGAACTTTTTACGTCAGGAAGCATCTGCTCGGGTATCCCAAAGATCTTCAGAATATCCTTATCCCAGTGAAGTGTACGGATGTTAAAAAGCATGGTGCGCGAGGCATTGGTATAATCCGTGGCATGCACTTTGCCTGCGGTCAGCTTCCACAACACCCAGGAATCCGTGGTGCCGAAATAGAGTTTCCCTTTCTTCGCTTTTTCTTTTGCGCCGGGGACATTCTTCAAGATCCATTCTATTTTTGTTGCGGAGAAATAGGCGTCAACCGGCAAGCCGGTCTTCTGCCTGAAGTAATTCGCCCGTTTCTTTTTCAGCTCCTCGCAGCGGCTCGCAGTCCTGCGGCACTGCCAGACAATAGCGTGATACACCGGTTTGCCGGTATCTTTATCCCAGACCACCGTGGTCTCGCGCTGGTTGGTAATGCCGACGGCTGTGATCGCCTGAGCAGGGACTTTGCGTAAGACCTCCTGAAGCGTTTCATACACGCTCTTCCAGATCTCCTCGGGGTCATGCTCTACCCATCCGGGCCTGGGAAAATACTGCCTGAACTCTTTATAAGCGCCGGCGACCTTTCTGCCCTGCTTGTCATAGACGATCGCCCTGCTGCCGGTCGTTCCCTGATCAATGGCCAGGATGTATTTCATAGTGTCTCCTTAGATTTTGCGGGTCCTGAACAGGGTGACAGATTTTAGGGGGCCTGTCTTGATTGGCCCTGCGCGCGCCGTTAGTGGCGTGCTCGAGCCAAATCAAGACACCCTAAAATCCGACACCACAAACCACCCGCAAAATCCTCTAAAGCCGCACCGAGCTTCCAAAACCCTGCCTAGAAAAAAAGTCCGTTAGATTTCCCCTTCTCTTCGTCTATTATACTGACTATTAAACAATAGGAGGAAAACATGAAGATTCTAAAGGTTCAGCCGGTAATCGAGAACAAAATCTTCATAATTCGCGGTCAAAAAGCTATGCTAAGCACCCATCTCGCTGAACTGTACGGCGTCAAAACAAGCGCTCTTCTCCAGGCAGTCAAACGTAACATCGATCGCTTTCCTGCTGACTTCATGTTCTCTTTGAGCCGCCGGGAAATCATGAACTTATCACAAATTGTGATAAGTTCGAAAATCAAACACGCGCCGCATCTGTATGCTTTCACGGAACAAGGAGTCGCGATGCTTTCAAGCGTCTTACGCAGCAAGCGGGCAATTCATGTCAACATAGAAATAATGCGCACGTTCGTTAAATTGCGCCGGATTCTTGCCGCACACAAAGACATTGCTCACAAGCTCAACAGACTCGAAAAGGCTGTAAAAGAACATACGCACGATATCAAATCTATATTCGAGGTAATTCGACAGATGCTGGAGCCGCTCCCGGTTAAAACAAAACCTCCGATCGGCTTTCACCCTTGAGTACTTATCTAAAATATTGCGAGAGGCCCTGCATGAGCAGGCGGATACCGATGGCTGCAAGAAAAAGGCTTAAAATTTTCGAAAGCACCAGGCACACGACCTCCCCTAAAAACTTGTAGAGCTTATCGATAAAATACAAAAGCAGCCAGGTGATCCCCAGAACGATGACAATCGCGGCTGCCGCGACCAGGAACCCGTGTTCGGAGTACGTGACAAACGCAGTCATCATGGCGCCGGGTCCTGCAAGAATCGGACAGGCAATTGGAACAGCGCCGATTTTATGAGCATCCTCTTTTTGCGAGGCAGTGACACTCTTGACCAGCGTACCAAACACCAGCTGGTCGATGGCAATGATCAAAAGCAGCAAGCCTCCTGCTGCCATGAGGTCAGGCAGCTGTATCTGGAAGAAATAGGTCAATATCCACTTGCCTGCCAAAATGAAAACAAAAAGAATAAGCGCAGACGTGATGACCGCCGTCCTGAACGCCTTTCGCCTCGACTCCACGCTCATGCCACGTGTCAGCTGCAGGAATATCGGAATGCTTCCCACCGGATTAACGATAGCAAAGAGTATGAGCGTCGACTGCAGTACGAGTATCCATTCCATAAATTACCTCCTTCATTAGCTATTTCGAGTAATTCAGATTTTGCGGGTCCTGTCTTGTGGGGTCTTCGCAGGGACGCTCGTTGCGTCCCTGCGTGCCGCAACTTCGCTCAGGTCGGCTTCGTCGCTCTCGCCGACAGTCAATCGCGCGGGCGAACCATGCCCGCTCCTCGCCTCCATGCCCTGCTCATACCCCACAAGGCCACCCGCAAAATCCTTCAACTTTAAATCACTAATTAAACTTCAGATTCATCCTTTGTTAAATCAGAAATTTGACTTAAAAAATTCTAAGTTCTCAGAATTAGAATGATTTTTTATGTATTGTTTTTTGCCTCGCTGATCAATTATAACAATGAAATCAACTTTACCAAGCTGCCTTGAACCTTCAGGATGATGAACTATCCCATTTGGATTACGACCCCAGCTAATATCCTGTCTAGCAGAATTTAGGATTGCACAGCTTTGTCCAGATAGCGCATTATCGACATCGGATATATCTGCTCCTCCGAAAAGCTTGAGGACAAAAAATCTCTTAATGCCTTCGCCTTTGGGAAATTGAAATTCCTCCAATTTATCAAGAAACTTCCCTTTTATCCTTGCATCATCATTACTTTCTTTCCAACCCTCATCCGTTTCATCCAATTCTTTATCTTTCACGCCCCAATTTATAGTAAGAATTTCTCCCCAGTATTCAATTCCCCCAATTACTACCTTAATATCGCCTTGCTTCTTACTATTCGGAATTAGAGGCTGAAACAAGACATCTGAATGCCTTAATCTATATTCATAAAATATCTCGATATTAACGACTAAGCCCCAAAAATTATCCTTATCTTCTTTTAATTGTTTTATTAAACTGGAAAATCTGTTATAGGAGCTTTGTAAAATTACCAAGCCATTCAAGAAATTGTCACTTGTCACAATAGCCCAAAACAAAGGATGAATTTCTTTTCTATCATCCCTGTATCTTATTCGTATATTTGAATATATCCACCCCGAACCAAAAAATGCATTTATCTCTGGATTGTCCAAAAGTTTCTTCTCAAATAATGCCGCATCTCGATCTTGTGGTGGGGTCTCAACCTCATACTCATTTTTTGGCATATCCGGGTCCAATCTTGAAACCAACTCGTTGCAAAAATACGTGGCGGTTGTGCGGGTGGCAGGGCCGCAGAAACGCCGAGGGTTTGTGAGCGGACAATTAGAACTTTTTCGGCAAACGTGTGCAAGGATTTACGCCGAACGAGAGCTCGCGCGGGAAGAGAGGCTTACAGAGCGAGAGTGAGGCGTAAACCGCAGC
>JAQTMD010000016.1:5341-15218 GCA_028714595.1 Candidatus Omnitrophota bacterium | reverse complement strand
TGCTGGCGGCAATGCCGCTCGATAAAGAAGACTTTTGCACCGCGTGCTTTACCGGAAAGTACCCGGTGGAGCCGCCCAGAAAACTATCGAAATCAATGTTGGAGTGACGGCATGGCAAAATTCATTCTTGTGACCGGAGGAGTCAACTCAAGTCTCGGCCAGGACATCGCGTCAGCTTCCATCGGCAGGATCCGGGAAGCGCGGGGCCTGAAGGTCTCGATCATGAAATTCGACCCCTACATCAACGTGGACCCCGGGACCATGAACCCCTTTCAGCACGGCGAGGTCTATGTCAC
This sequence comes from Candidatus Omnitrophota bacterium, assembly GCA_028714595.1. GTDB lineage: Bacteria > Omnitrophota > Gorgyraeia > Gygaellales > Profunditerraquicolaceae > JAQTMD01. The sequence continues at coordinate 14,922 of JAQTMD010000016.1, read as the reverse complement.
CGAGGACGGCGCAGAGACCGACCTTGACCTGGGCCACTACGAGCGGTTCACCAATGCGCGGCTGACCAAATACAACAACGTCACCACCGGACAGGTCTATAACACGGTCATTTCCCGGGAGCGCCGCGGCGATTATCTGGGGAAGACCATCCAGGTCATCCCGCACATCACCGACGAGATAAAGTCGCGGGTACACAAAGTCGCCGAGGTCTCCGCAGCCGACATCGTGATCGTGGAGATCGGCGGTACGGTCGGAGACATCGAGGGCCTGCCGTTTTTGGAAGCCGCGCGCCAGTTCAGGCTGGACAAAGGATATGAGAACGTCCTGTACATCCACCTGACGCTTGTCCCCTACGTGCGCGCCGCGGATGAATTGAAGACCAAGCCCTCGCAGCACAGCGTAGGCACCCTGCGCGAGATCGGCATCCAGCCGGACGTGCTCATCTGCCGTACGGAAAAGCCGCTCTCGGACGAAATAAAAGACAAGATATCGCTGTTCTGCAGCATAAAAAAGGAAGCGGTGATCGAGGCAAAAGACGCCCAGACCATCTATGCCATACCGCTGGAGTTCAAGAAGCAGATCCTCGACGAGATAATCCTGAGCCACTTCCACCTCATCTCCAAATGTTCGCAGCTGGCGGATTGGGAAATAAATGTCGTCGACAAAGCGCTGAACCCCAAAGAACGGGTCTCGATCGCCGTCGTCGGCAAGTATATTGCGCTGCAGGACGCCTATAAATCAATCTATGAAGCGCTGGTGCATGCGGGCTTTGCCAACGATACGAAAGTAGAGATACGCAAGATCGATTCCGAGGAGCTGCAGAAGCACGATGCGGGCAAGCTGCTGGCGGGCGTCTCAGGGATCCTGGTGCCCGGCGGTTTCGGCTCCCGCGGCATCGAAGGAAAGATGAAGGCTATCGAGTATGCGCGGGAGCGGCAGATACCGTTCTTAGGATTGTGCTTAGGCATGCAGTGCGCGGTGATAGAATTTTGCCGGCATGTCTGCGGCCTCAAAGACGCGCACTCCACCGAGTTCAAGCCTGCCACGAAGAACCCGGTGATCAGCCTCCTGGCAGAGCAGAAAAAGGTGACCCAGCTGGGCGGGACCATGCGCCTGGGAGCCTACCCCTGCAGGTTAAAGAAGCATACGCTTGCCCGGCGACTCTATGGCAAAGTCCTTATCCATGAACGCCACCGCCACCGATACGAGTTTAATAATAGTTACAAGAAGCGGCTGGAGAAAAAAGGCATGGTCTTCAGCGGAATATATCCGACGGGCAATCTCGCGGAGATCATCGAGCTCAAGAAACACCCGTTCTTCATCGCCGTGCAGTTCCATCCCGAGTTCAAATCAAAGCCCGACCGGCCCCATCCGCTTTTCCATGGTTTCATCAAAGCCGCTCTGGAAAAATCAAAATGTAAGGTAGAATATAAGTAGGGACGGTTCTGAGGCACGGTTAAAGGTGTCCCTTCGGATATGCAGGGGACACTTCTAAGTAGGGCTGAGAACCGTCCCTAAAGACAATGAAAGCGATATTAGCATTAGAAGACGGGACAATATTCAAGGGCGAGTCGTTCGGCGCTGCAGGTGAACGATTCGGCGAGGCGGTCTTTAATACCTCGATGAGCGGATACCAGGAGGTCATCACCGACCCCTCCTACAAGGGTCAGATCGTGGCTATGACCTACCCTCTGATAGGCAACTACGGGACGAACGATGAAGACGTGGAATCCCGCCGGCCGTTCCTCGAAGGTTTTGTGGTCAAAGAATATTCTAAAGTGGCCAGCAGCTGGCGCAGCCGCAAATCGCTCGGCGATTACCTTACCCAGAATAATGTCATGGGTATCGAGGGCGTGGATACCCGCGCGCTTACCCTGCACATCCGCCGGCAAGGCGCGATGAAGGCAGTGCTGTCCACCAGAGACCCGGACGAGAAAAACCTGGTAGAAAAAGCAAAACAATCTCCGGGCCTGGAAGGCGTAGACCTGGTCAAAGAAGTGACCATCGACAGGAAATACGTCTGGACAGGCATCGGGCTCAAAGCACGCCCGGCGCTAAAAAAGCGAATAAAAGTCGCAGTGCTTGACTGCGGCGTAAAATACTCCAGCCTCCAGGAGCTCTTAAAGCGCGGCTGCGAAGTGACGGTGTATCCGGCGACAACGCCTGCCGCAGACATACTCAAAGCCAGGCCGCACGGCTTATTGCTTTCCAACGGCCCCGGCGACCCGGCAGCAGTCACCTATGTGATCAAGACCGTGCAGCAGCTGCTCGGCAGACTGCCCATCTTCGGCATCTGCCTGGGCCAGCAGATGCTCGGCCTGGCAATGGGCGGCAAGACTTTCAAGCTGAAATTCGGCCACCACGGCGGAAACCAGCCGGTCAAGGATTTGGCGACCGGCAAGGTTTCCATCAGCGTGCAGAACCACGGGTTTTGCGTGGACATCGATTCCCTGGATAAAAAAGATATCGAGATAACCCACATCAACTTGAACGACAAGACCTTGGAAGGCATCCGGCACAAGAAACTGCCCGTATTTTCCGTGCAGTTCCATCCCGAGGCAGGGCCGGGGCCGCACGACTGCACCTACATGTTCGACGAGTTCGTCGCCATGATGCAAAAGAAGCAGGGACGGTTCTGAGGTACGGTTAAACCTGTCCCCTCGGATATGGCGGGGACACTTCTAACCGTGGTTGAGAACCGTCCCTAACTAGAATGCCTAGAAGAAGCGATATAAAAAAGATAATGATCATCGGCTCCGGGCCCATTGTCATCGGCCAGGCCTGCGAGTTCGATTATTCCGGCACCCAGGCCTGCAAGGTCCTGATGCAGGAAGGTTTTCAGGTGGTGCTGGTCAATTCCAATCCTGCCACCATCATGACCGATCCCGCTACCGCCGACCGCACCTATATCGAGCCTATTACCGTGGAGGCCATCACCAAGATAATCGCCAGGGAAAAACCCGATGCGCTCCTGCCCACGCTCGGCGGCCAGACCGCATTAAACGTAACGGTCGGTCTGGCAGCGGCAGGGGTTTTAAAAAAATACAAGGTCGAGACCATCGGCGCGAATATCCAGGCCATCAAGCGCGGAGAAGACCGCCGGCTCTTTAAGGAGACCATGCAAAAAGCAGGTATTGACCTGCCGAAGAGCGATAAGGCCTACACGTTAGAACAGGCAAAAGAGGCGGCCGTGCGCATCGGCTTTCCGGTGATCATCCGTCCCAGTTTTACCCTGGGCGGTACCGGCGGAAGCATTGCCTATAACGCCGAAGAATTCCGCGCGCTCGCCAAGCAGGGCCTGGAGTCCAGCATGATCTCCGAGATACTCATCGAGGAATCGGTTGCCGGCTGGAAAGAGTACGAGCTTGAGGTGATGCGCGACAAAAAAGACAATGTCGTTATCGTCTGCTCCATCGAGAACTTCGACCCCATGGGCGTGCACACCGGCGACAGCATCACGGTGGCGCCCCAGCAGACGCTCACCGACCGCGAATACCAGGCAATGCGCGACGACGCCATCACATGCATCCGGGCTATCGGCGTGGAGACCGGCGGCTCGAACATTCAGTTCGGCGTGCATCCTGAGACCGGCCGCCGCGTGATCATCGAGATGAACCCGCGCGTGTCGCGCAGCTCTGCGCTGGCCTCAAAGGCAACCGGCTTCCCCATAGCAAAGATCGCGGCCAAGTTAGCCGTCGGCTATACCCTGGACGAGATACCCAATGACATCACCAAGGAAACTCCCGCCTGCTTTGAGCCGTCCATCGATTACTGCGTGGTAAAGATACCGCGTTTTACCTTCGAGAAATTCCCCCAGGCAAGCCCGGAGTTGACCGTGTCCATGAAATCCGTCGGAGAGGCAATGGCCATCGGCCGCACCTTCAAAGAGGCGCTGCAAAAAGGCCTGCGCTCGTTGGAAATCAAGAAGAACGGCCTGGACAGCGCGCTGTTTGCGGACGTGCGCGACATCGAGGCAAACGTTGCAGTGCTCGAAGCGATAAAAAGCAATGTGCGCGTGCCCAACCCCGAACGCATCTTTTATCTCGGCGACGCCCTGCGCTGCAACATGACCATCGATGAGCTTTATGATGCCACCAAGATCGACCGCTGGTTCCTCTATAATATAAAGGAGATAATCGACCTTGAAAAAGAGATTGTCTCCTCTGATAATCTTCCCAAGGAACTCCTCCTCAAAGCCAAGGAATACGGCTTCGGCGACCGCCAGCTGGCCGCGCTCCTGAAAAAGAAGGAGGAGGACATCCTCGCCCTTCGCCGGAAGCTCGGCATCAAGCCCCGGTTCAAGCTGGTGGACACCTGCGCCGCCGAATTCCGCGCCTTTACCCCGTACTTCTACTCCACGTACGAACGATAGAGTGGAACAAAGTCAGCAAAAAGTGGAATCTTCCTATCGACAAAATCCCTGAACCAAAATATAATAAATCAATTTAGTCTCACTTGGAATCGCGTAATTTCCTACAAAAGGGCAAGATGCAATTCTCTTAAAATCCATGGGCAGCTTTCAAAAGGGGGCTGCTATTTTTTATTCATCTTTATTCTAATTTTACAGCGGGGAGGGACTATGGTTACCAATAAAACGATCAAAGATGCGATAGAGAAGGGACGAAGCCAGGCCAAGAGCGTTATTGCGTTCCGGGACAGGGCGCTTAAATCGCGGGCAGCAGCGATCAGGAATCTGCCGTCTCCTTTGCCACCCCGCCGGGCTTTTAAGGCCCCGGGAGTCGAAGATAAGGCCTTTGCTTCTCTGCGCCGTTCTTTGGGGCCGATGCCGAGAGGGGTGTTGGTTGCCGAGGGGGATTCCTGGTTCGATTATCCTTTCTTCGACATTCTGCGTTGTCTTGAAGACCTTCACGGTTACGATGTCGAGTCTGTCGCCCACAAAGGGGATACGGTCGAGGAAATGGCTTACGGGGACGGACAACTCGAAGAGTTCACGCGGCGGATCGAAAAAGTGCTGCGCAACGGGCTTGTCCCCCGGGCCATCCTTTTATCCGGCGGCGGCAACGATATTGCTGGAAATGAATTCGGGATGTTATTAAATCACGCAGCTTCCTCGATAGCCGGGCTTAATCGCGCGGTAATGGACGGCGTGATAGACGAACGGTTGAAGGTCGCCTATGTGACCATAATCAGCAAAGTTACCAGCGTTTGTGAGCGGCGTATCGGCCGGACTTTGCCGATCGTGGTCCACGGATACGATTATCTGGTGCCTGACGGGCGCGGATTCCTCGGGGGATGGTGGCTCTTGCCCGGCCCCTGGCTTGAACCCGGATTCCGCGTGAAAGGATTCAAGCAACTGAAGGAGCGGATTGATCTGGCCACAAAACTGATCGATCGATTTAATGAAATGCTTAAGGAGGTTTCCAGGATCGGGTCCTTCGGGCATGTGCATTATATCGATTTGCGCAACACTCTTTCCAAAAAGGCAAACTACAAGGCTGATTGGTGCAACGAGCTTCATCCGACACGGAAGGGTTTCGAAAAGGTCACGGATAAATTCGCGGGTATAATTAAAACTTTCTAGCGGCAGACCTTCTGCAGAAGTTATTGCATACCTCGCCCTGTCGGATGGGCGAGTGTGCAATTACTATTGCAGAGGGTTTTTTATTGGGGTACAATGGAGGGTGCATGGAGAGACTGAAGTCAAGAGGCAACTCGAGGAGTGAGAAATGAAGAGAATCTGTACGCTTTTGATAGCAGTAGCCCTGGCCGGGGTAATGCACCCGTGTTTTGGCGAGGAAAGCCAGGAGAAGCCCAAGGCCGAAGAGCAAAAGACGCAGCAACTGTTCGGAACGGTTGCCCAGGTCTCGTTTGTAAAGGGGTTCATCGTGGTCTTCTCCGACGCAGGATACCTCACCGTCCAGGTCAGGCCGGATACGCTGATAACGCAGGGGTTCGGGAAGATATCTGTGAGTGATATAAATAACGGCGATTCGGTGATCGTCCGCTACTATAGCCCTGAACCCGAGACCCATATCGCAGTCTCCATCCGGGTCAGCAAAGGCGAGTAGCGGGAGTTTTCGTGGTGTAATGAGATGTCTTTTAAAAGACATCTTTTTTGTTTAAGGGCACGGAGCGAGACGTGTAATGAATGGTATAATCGGTGAAGGGGGACCAAAAATGAAAAGAATCGATTGCTCGAAATGCAAAAAGGGAAGCGCGTGTTGTAAGTTCGGGGCGTGGGTCGACCTGGAAGAAGCGAAAAAAATATTGTCGCTGAACTTGAAGGGGGACTTTTTCCATTTCGAGAAAGACGATGATTTTCCTTCCGGCTATAAGGTGGGCACGAGCATCGAAGACGAGCCGTGCTCGTTTCTGACCCCCGACGGCCTCTGCGCCATTCATAAAGTCGACTATAACCTGAAACCGACTCACTGTAAGGAGTTCCCGTACGAAAGAGGAAGGCTGTCTGATTTTGCGGATGTGTTATGCCTCGAGGTAATGCCTAAAAAAAGGCGATAGGAGAACAGCGATGTACCGGTGGGATGCGAAGGGATACAGCAGGAATTCGGCGAACCAGAAGCGCTGGGCGCAGGGCCTCTTGCGCCGGATCCGTTTCCACGGCGACGAAAGCGTGCTTGATATCGGTTGCGGCGACGGAAAGATCACCTGCTGGATAGCGCACCGGGTGCCGCGCGGCAGGGTAAAGGGAATAGACAACTCGCACGGGATGATCAGGGTCGCCTGCGCTGCCCGGGATGGCAGATACAGGAACCTGTCGTTCGTCAAGAAAGACGCCTGCTGCTTGGGCATGGAGGAAAAGTTCGATGTGGTGTTCTCCAATGCCTGTTTTCACTGGATACCCGATCAGAAAAAGCTTTTGAAGAGCGTGTACGCGGCATTAAAGCCCGGCGGAAGGCTGGTAGTGCAGATGGGGGCAAAGGGCAATTTCGCCAACATGATCAAGGTAAGCAACAAGATCACCCGGAGGAAGAAGTGGCGCAGGTTTTTCACGGATTTTACGCTCCCGTACTATTTTTTTACGCCTGAGAAGTACGCCGGGTTTTTAAAAGGACAGGGGTTTAAGGTCGTTGCCATGAGCACGTTCGTCACTGCCATGGAGTTTTCGGGCAAAAAGGATTGTGCGGATTCGCTGCGTACTATCTGGATGCCTTATTTGCACCGGGTGCCGCGGGTTTTACGCGAAGCGCTGCTGGATGAAACCGTGGAGCAGTATATCAAGGATTATCCGCCGGATAAAAAAGGCACGGTCAGGATCGGGATGAAGCGGCTGGAGTTCCAGGCGCGCAAGCCCGTATAGCAAGGAAAGGCGATGGCAGGGAAGAGGCCGAAGGATCTGGCGGTCATTGCAGTCATCGTCATGCTGCTGGGCATGTATACGTTCCTTGATTTCATTTTTTCCATCGGCTATTACGGATCGATCTTCCGCATGGGCGCCGGGAAGCTCATCCAGGTGTTGAGCGTCCATATTTTGATGCTTTTTACCGCCGCCGGAATCGGCGTATACCTGCAGCGCGAGCGCGCGCGCCTGTTCACGGTGATCATCGGCGGCTATTCGGTCGGTTTCTCGATATACGAATATGGGTTCAAACACGCCCGCCTGCTGGGGTGGGAATTGACGCAGCCGGATTTCTGGCTGCAGGTCGTCCTGCCGTTTTTCACGAGCATCTTCCTGGTGCAGTACCTGACCCGGCCCGGGGTCAGGGAATGGTTCAAGGAGCCGAACGAAGCCTCAAGGTGAAAAATGGTAGCGGTAAAGGCAGACCGTGGTATAATAATGCAACGAGGAAGGACGGAAAAATGCATAAGAAGTCGAAATTACAGAAAAAAGGCAGGATTTGTAACGTCCACGGCTGTAAGAATATTTTGAGTGTCTATAACCCCGGAGACTGCTGCTATATCCATCAGCAATCAGATACCCCGGCAACTCCTCACAGGATAGCCACGGAGTAATAAGTAAAATCCCATTTCGGGCCCCCCGGTATTTTTATTCGACTTGAGGAAAATAATCATCTATAATAATCTTATGAGCAAAGGAGGGGCTATGGCTGCCGATAAAGGGCCGGCGTTCGACGAGGCTCCGAAGACAAAAGAAGAAGAGAAGCTGCCCATCCACGCGCCCATCATCGTAATCCGCTACCGCACCATCAAGAAGAACATGTCCCTGGGATGGTGGTCGGCAATCGCGCTGGTGGAGGATCACGGCAAGAAGCAGGTCTGTTTTTACCGGTGGCGCCGCGTCAAGAACGAGTGGAAACGCGCCAAGAAGCTTGCCTTCCGCAGCCGCGCCGAGTGGCAGGCGGTCAAGGAGGGCGTGGAGTCGTTCCTGGGAGAACTCGAGGCATAGCGGGTTTTGATAATTTTTCTGGCATATTGCAAAAAATTGGTTACAATAAATAGTATTGAGGCGCGTTTGTTTCTTGAACCCGATCATAGGGGGAAACGATGGAAAAAAGAAAGTCGCACAGGATACCGGTCAGCATCAAGGTGAATTACCGTAAGGAAGGCGATTCCAGCAAGAAGGTCGTGGAGACCTTTGTGAACAACATGGGCGAGGGCGGGTTGCTCCTCATGTACAACCCTGAGCCGCTCGACATCGGCACGGCGCTTGAGGTTGAGTTTTTGACCCTGCGCCAGGCTGCGTCCATCAAAGCAAAAGTCCGCGTGGTCTGGGCCAGGGAAATCAAAGAGGCCAAGACGTATGAGGCAGGCCTGATGTTTACCGAGATCAAGGAAAAGGACCTTTCCTTCATCAAACAGTGGATCCAGGCAGTGGACCTCGACAAGCTGCTGGCCTTTGCCGTCCGGAACCAGGCGTCGGACGTGCACCTTGTGGTGGGCAGGCCGCCGACCATGCGCGTGTTCGGGGACCTGCGGCCGATCACTCCCACGGAACTGACTGCCGAGGAAGTGCGCAGCCTGGTCTACGGCATCCTTACCCAGGACCAGCGCGATAAATTCGAACGGGAACTCGAACTGGACGTCTCCTACGTCAATGACGTCGGCCGTTTCAGGCTGAACGTCCATCAGGAAAAGGGAGAGCTCGGCGCATCCATGCGGTATATCCCCACCGAGATCCCGGGGCTGTCTGAACTGCACCTTCCGTCGATACTGGAAGAGCTTTCGAAGAAACCCAACGGCATGGTCCTGGTCACCGGCCCCAACGGCTCCGGCAAAAGCACGACGCTCGCCTCGATGATCGAGATCATCAACCGCGACCGGAAATGCGTGATCATGAGCCTCGAGGAGCCCATCGAGTACCTGTTCAAGTCGCGCAAGAGCATCATCGAGCAGCGCGAGATCGGGCTTGACGCCCATTCGTTCCAGAGCGCGTTGAAGTACATCGTGCGCCAGGACATCGACGTGCTTTTTATCGGCGAGATCAGGGACTTGAATTCCATCGCGGTCGCGCTGTCCGCCGCCGAGACCGGCCACCTGGTCCTGACCACCCTGCATACCATGGACGCCCCGTCGAGCATCAACCGAATCGTGGACGCATTCCCGCCGATGCAGCAGCAGCAGATCCGCATGCAGCTGGCAGAGACGCTGCGCGGCGTGGTCTCGCAGGTCCTGTTGCCCCGCGCAGACAAGGTGGGAAGGA
>JAQTMD010000016.1:0-5331 GCA_028714595.1 Candidatus Omnitrophota bacterium | reverse complement strand
GATCGTGGCTACGGAAGTGATGGTCACCACCGCCGCCATCTCCAACATGATCCGCAAGGGCAACATACAGGAGATAAAGGGCGTCATGGAGACAGGTTTGCGCATGGGCATGCACACGCTCGACCAGTCGCTGGAAGATCTGTATTCCAACGGCCTGGTAACCCGCGAGAGCGTCCTGGCATATACGTCCAACGTCACCAAGTTCATCTAGATCTCAATGGTCTCAGCCGTTTCCTCATTCTCCGTCAAAAAAAAGATTTATTATTACGATACTGACGCCGGCGGCGTGGTCTATTACGCCAACTACCTCAAAGTCCTCGAGGAGGCCCGCACCGAGCTCTGCCTTTCGAGGGGCGTCGACACTGCCGCGTGGTTTCAGAAGGGCTTTGCCTTTGTAGTGGTGCATATTTCCGTCGATTACAAGGCCCCGGCGCAGTACGGGGATATTATCGAGGCCACGGCGCGGGTGGAGAAGGTCGGCAATTCTTCGATCCATTTCGCCCAGGAGATACTCAAGGACAACACCCTGCTGGTAAAGGCAGCCGTGATCTGGGCCTGTATCGATACTAAAAGTTTCAAAGTTCAACCGGTCCCGGACGAGATCAGGAAGGCGCTTGCCGGGGGGGCCTGATCCAGGAGGAACAGGAATGCCGAATTATGAAGTCGTTTCACGGTTTTGCTCGTTGCGTAAAATCGATGCCCGCTGCCCGGCGATCATAGACGCGGATTCGTCCGCCCCGGAGAATTTCGGGGAGTTCGTCAATGACTGCTTCAGCAGGGACGAAAAGTGCGAGGAGGCGGATTGTAAATTCGCCGGCGGCGACAAAGAGCCGTTTAAGTAAGAGGCACGGCAAAGGCACTTGGTGTCATCCATGGAAGTTATTACCAAGACATTTGCGACAAAAAACGGTCCTGTGGAAGGGGTGCAGGTCAAGTGGGCGGGTTTTAGTATCCTGCTGGTCACGGGCACCAAAGGTTTCCTTGCCTGCGGGGTGTTTGACGTCGCTGCCATCGATTCCTTCGGCTCGGCAGCGGCGCTGGTCGAGAGTACCCCCGCAAATCCCATCGGAACGCTCGAACGTTTCCCGAACCGCAGTGTCGTAAAAGTAAACGCAAAGGCGCGCTCCCTGGGAATCACCGAAGGCATGGCGGTTCCTGAGGCCTTTGAAAAGATCGCTTGAGCGTGCACGCCCGCAGGGGTCGCCTTTGGCAAAAGTACTTAGTATAATCTCTTGTGTCACCTGTTGTTGGAAACAGCAGGTGTGGTACCTCAGGGAACGTCCCCTCTAGTATGAAGAAGACAGGATTTGACAACGATACATACCTCAAAGAGCAGGCCTCTGCCATCACCGAGCGCGTCAAGAAGTTCGGCAACAAGCTTTACCTGGAATTCGGCGGCAAGCTTTGCTTCGATTACCACGCGGCGCGCGTGCTTCCCGGTTACGACCCCAATGTCAAGATACGGCTTTTGCAGGAGCTCAAAGACAAGGTCGACATAATCCTGGGCATCTTTGCCGGAGACATCGAGCGGGGCAGGGTGCGCGGCGATTTCGGCATCACCTATGACGCAGCCACGCTCAAACTGATCGACGACCTGCGCCGGTGGGGCCTGGATGTCTCAGGCGTGGTCATCACCCGTTTTACCAACCAGCAGGCAGCGGTCATCTTCAAGAACAAGCTTGAACGCCGCGGGATAAAAGTCTTCCTGCACTATCCCATCGACGGCTACCCCGCAGATATCGATGGGGTGGTCAGCGACAAGGGATTGGGGAGAAACGAGTATGTCCCCACGAAAAAACCCATTGTGGTGGTCACCGCGCCCGGCCCGAACAGCGGCAAGCTTGCCATCTGCCTGTCGCAGCTCTACCAGGAGCACAAACGGGGCGTCAATGCGGGATATGCAAAGTTCGAGACCTTTCCCATCTGGAACCTGCCGCTCAAGCACCCGGTGAACGTCGCCTATGAAGCCGCCACCGCCGATATACTGGATTTCAACCTGGTCGATCCGTTCCACCTTTCCGTATACAACAAGACCGCGATCAATTATAACCGCGACGTCGAGAGCTTCCCGATCCTGAAGATCATCCTGAGCAAGATCACCGACGGTACGACCGAGGCGCCGATGTACCAGTCGCCCACGGACATGGGCGTGAACCGTGCAGGCTTCGGCATCGTGGATGACGCGGCGGTCCGGGATGCCGCCCGGCAGGAGCTCATCCGCCGGTACTTCCGTTACAACAGCGAATACGTCTTGGGCATCGAACGCAAGGAGACCGTTGACCGGCTCACGCTTCTGATGGAGGAGCAGGGGGTCAAGGTCATTGACCGCGCGGTGGTTGAGCCTGCGCGCGCCGCGGCCCAGCAGGCCGAAGAGGCGCAGAAGGGCCACGACGGCGTGTACTGCGGCGCGGCGCTGGAATTGGCCGACGGCAGGATCATTACCGGCAAGAACTCCCCGATGCTGCATGCCGCGTCGAGCCTGATCCTGAACGCCATCAAGATCATGGCGCGCATCCCCGACGAGATCCTCATCCTTTCGCCGCATATCATCAACCAGATCGCGACGCTCAAGGAGAAGATACTCAAGGCGGACGCCGAGAGCCTGGACCTGGAAGAGACGCTCATCGCCCTTTCCATCAGCGCGACCACCAATCACACCGCGGAGCTGGCGATGAAGAAGCTCACCGAGCTGCGCGGTTGCGAAGTGCACATGACGCATATCCCTACGCCCGGCGACGACGTGGGCTTTAAAAGGCTCGGCGTGAACCTCACCACCGACGGCAAATTTTCGTCGCGCAACCTTTTCGTAACCTGACGGCCCCAAAGCCCGGTGCTTTCATGGCAGTAACCATACAATTCCTCGGCGGCGTACGCACGGTCACCGGCTCAAGCCACCTGGTCTCGAGCGATACCGCCAAGGTCCTGCTTGACTGCGGCCTGTTCCAGGGCCGCCGCGACGAGTTCTACGAGCGTAACTCCGGTTTCGCCTTCGTGCCCCGCCAGCTCGACGCGCTCGTCCTTTCCCACGCCCACATCGACCACTGCGGCAACATCCCGTCCCTCGTAAAAAAAGGCCTGCGCTGCAAGATCTACTGTACCCACGCCACGCGCGACCTGACCAAGCTCATGCTCGAGGATTCCGGCAAGATCCAGGAAGAAGATATCCGCTACGTGAACAAGGTCAACCGCAGGCTGGGCCTGCCGCTGCGCAAACCGCTCTATACCCAGAAAGAGGCGTCCAAGGCCGCCAAGCGCAGGTTCCAGAACATCTCATACAACCAGCGCGTCTGCGTCGCAAAAAACACCTTCGTCACCCTGCACGATGCCGGGCACATCCTGGGTTCGGCGATCGTCGAGCTGGAGATGAAGGAAGGCGAGCGCACGGTGCGCATCGGCTATGCCGTTGACCTGGGCAGGGAGAACCTGCCCATGCTCAACAATCCCGAAATGCCCAAAGGACTGGATTACCTTATCGTCGAGTCCACGTACGGCTCAAGGTCCCACGCGCCTATCGAAGACGCCAAGACCAAGCTGCGCGACACCATCAGGCGCACCATCGAGCGCAAGGGCAAGATCCTCATCCCGGCGTTCACCCTCGAGCGCACGCAGGAGGTCCTGTATTTCCTGAGCCAGCTGCTGAAGGAACGGCAGATCCCGGTCATCCCCATCTACGTAGACAGCCCCCTTGCCACGGAGATCACCGAGGTCTTCAAGTACCACCACGGGTACATGAACGCCAAGACCCGCCGGGCCATCGAAGGCGGGGACAGCCCGTTCGAGTTCCTGCATTTGCATTTTATCCGCGACCAGAAGGAGTCCAAGGCCCTGAACATCGAGAAGCGGCCCATGGTCATCATCGCCGGCTCGGGCATGTGCGAATCGGGGAGGATCCTGCATCACCTGAAGAACAACATCGAGGATTCCCGCAACACCATCCTGATCGTCGGCTACATGGCCCGGGACACGCTCGGCCGCAGGATCGTGGAACGGGAAAGGTTCGTCAAGATCTTCGGCGTGGAGTATGAGTTGAACGCCGAGGTGGTGGTCGCCAATGCCTTCAGCGCGCACGCCGACAAGGACGAGATCGTCAAGCTTGTTGCGCGAAGCATGCCCCTGAAGAACATCTACCTCGTCCACGGCGAAGTAGAGTCGTGCCATGCCCTGTACGAAAGCCTCAGCCAGCGCGGCATGCCTGCCTATATCCCGTCTCCCACCGAAGAAGTTACGCTTGCCTAGCGGCTCGTTCTATGGTACTATATGCCCCTAAAATCTTTAACCCCCGGGGTTGAACCCCGGGGGTTGTGAAGGTTACGAAGGAGGAATCTATGGCTGGCGGAAAATCAACACCAAAGAAAGATAATAAGATGAAGGTTTCCGGCGGGCAGCATGTCAAGACCGGGAAGATCCTGTGCCGCACGGTCGACACCTACAAGGCCGGAAAGAACGTGCTGGGCAGGGGCTGCCTCTACGCCGCCGTCGACGGCACCATCGCATTCACCCGCAAGAAGACCCCCAAAGGCTCGGTCAGGACATTCATCAATGTCCTGCCTGCGAAATGACGGGCACGGACTCCCGCGATACGCTCCTCCGGCGCTCCCGGCGCTATTCGACGATCAAGTATTCCTTAAGCATCGCTGAAACGCTCTACTGCATCGTGCTGCTGGCCGCCTTTCAATGGTCGGGTTTTTCCGCGGCGCTGGTGCGCCGCCTCGCGCAGATGATCCCCGGCCAGTTGCACGCGCTGCCGCTCTACGTTGCAATCGGTTCCGTTGCCTACTACATCCTCGAATTCCCGTTCACCTTCTACCGCTCGTTCCTGCTTGAGCATCAATTCAAACTCACCCGCCAGGGCATCAAGGATTGGTTTCTCGACCAGCTCAAAGGCGGCATGATCATGCTGTTGATCGGCATCGCGGGCCTGGAAATCTTCCTGTATGCCGCCAAAACCCGGCCCGCAGACTGGTGGTGGATCACCGCGGGCATCTGGATTTTTTTCAGTATCGCGGTCACCCGGCTTGCGCCGCTTGTCATCATCCCGCTTTTTTTCAAATACAGCCGGATCTCCGACCATGACCTTCGCCAACGCATCCTTGCGCTGGCTGCGCGCATGAAGCTGGCTGTCCTGGACGTGTTTGAAATAAACCTGAGCGTCAAGACCGAGAAGGCCAATGCGGCGCTGGTAGGGCTGGGAAAGACGCGCCGGGTGCTGTTGGCAGACACCCTGATCTCGAAATACACCCCCGACGAAATAGAGGCGATCGTTGCGCATGAGTTCGCGCATCAACGCTCGAGCCACCTTGTCAAAAGCCTGGCATTCAATGCCGCAGCGAC
>JAQTMD010000015.1 GCA_028714595.1 Candidatus Omnitrophota bacterium | reverse complement strand
AGATCTCCGTTGCCCTGCTGGCGATGGCCCTGCACGCGCTGGGCTGCGAGGCTATTTCCTTTACGGGCATGCAGGTCGGCATCATCACCGACGCAAACCATACCAAGGCGCGGATCCTCAAGATCAACACCGACCGCATCCGCAAGGCGCTGGACGAAGGCAAGATCGTCATCGTCGCCGGATTCCAGGGCATGACCCTGGAACAGGATATAACGACCCTGGGCCGGGGCGGCTCGGACCTGACGGCGGTAGCGCTGGCAACGGCGTTGAAAGCGGACGAATGCGAAATCTATACCGACGTCGAAGGGATCTATACCACCGATCCCCGGATCGAACCAAAGGCGCGCAAGATCAAAGAGATCACGTTCGATGAGATGCTGGAGATGGCTTCGCTGGGCGCACAGGTCATGCAGCCCCGCTCCATCGAAGTGGCCATGAAATATAACATACCGCTCCATGTCCGTTCATCCTTCAATGAAAAAGAAGGGACCATGATCTTAAAGGAGGCACCTCGAATGGAAGATGCACTGATTACCGGCGTTACGCTCAATAAGAACGAGGCGAAACTGACCGTCTGCGACGTCCCCGACAAGCCGGGCGTTGCCGCGCGGATGTTCAGGGAATTATCGGTCGCCGGCGTCAATGTCGATATGATCGTCCAGAACGTCAGCCACACCAGAAAGACCGACATCTCCTTTACCGTCGCCAATGCCAACGTAGCCCGCGCGCTCAAGGTGACCCGCAAGATCGCCCAGGCCATCGGTGCCGGCGACACCCTGGCCGACCAGGCAATCGCCCGCGTGGCCATCGTGGGTATCGGCATGAAATCCCATCCGGGAGTAGCCGCGAAGATGTTCTCAAGCCTTGCGAAGAATAAGATTAACATCGAAATGATCTCCACGTCCGACATCAGTATCTCCTGCATCATCCAGAAGAAATTCGCTGAAAAAGCCGTGAGGGCTTTGCATGCCGCCTTTGGCCTCGGCTAGAAACGGAGCGACCGTCCATGATACCAAACGTTATCCTGTATGACACGACGCTGCGCGACGGTTCCCAGGGCGAGGGAATCAACTACTCCCTGACGGACAAGATCCGCATCGCTGAAAAACTCGACGAGTTCGGCCTCAAATATGTCGAAGGTGGCTGGCCCGGTTCAAACCCCAAAGACGCGCAGTTTTTCCACGCCATGGCCAAGCGCCGCCTCAAAAATGCGGTTATCGCCGCTTTTGGCTCGACGCGCAGGGCCGGCATTGCCGCTTCCGAAGACAAAAATTTGAACGATATCGTCAAATCGCAGGTCAAGGTCGCCACGCTTTTCGGAAAGACCTGGCTCCTCCACGTAGCGAACGTCCTCAAGACGACCCCGGAGGAGAACCTGGCGATGATCTCCGACAGCGTCGCATTCCTTGTCAAAAAAGGCCTGGTGGTGTTCTACGACGCCGAACACTTTTTCGACGGCTATTGCGAAAATCCGGAGTACGCGCTTAAATCCCTCGAGGCTGCCCGCGACGCGGGCGCTACGTACCTGGTCCTCTGCGATACCAACGGCGGCACCCTGCCTCATCGCATAACACAAGTCGTTTCCGAGATAAAACCGCGGCTCAACACGCCTTTCGGCATCCACTGTCACAATGATTCAGGCGTGGCTGTCGCCAATTCGCTGGCCGCGGTACAGGCCGGTTGCACCATGGTCCAGGGCACCATCAACGGCTACGGCGAGCGCTGCGGCAACGCCGACCTTATCCCGATCATCGCGAACCTGAAGCTCAAGCTCGGCCTTGACTGCCTAAGCGACTCGCAGCTCAAAAGATCAAGCGAGATCTCCCACTTTGTCAGCGAGATCTCAAACATGCGCCATTCCTCAAGCCAGCCGTATGTCGGCGACTCCGCGTTCGCCCACAAAGGAGGCGTACACATCAATGCGGTGATGAAGGACTCGCGTTCGTACGAACATATCGCACCCGAATCCGTGGGCAGCAAACGCAGGATCCTGGTATCCGAATTAGGAGGGAAATCAAGCATTCTCATCCTGGCCCGGGACCTCAAACTCGACCTCACCAAAGACGACCCCAAGACAAAAAAGGTGCACAAGCTGCTCCAGTCCCTTGAGATGAAAGGCTACCACTTCGAAGCTGCCGAGGCGTCGTTCGAGCTGATCCTGAAAAAAGCCCTGAGCAAGGTCAAGGAATCCTTCAAGCTCGTAAGTTTCCGCGTGGTGGTCAATAAAGAATCGGATAAACGGGTAACCACCGAGGCGATCGTCAAGATCAAGGTCAAGGGAAAACTCGAGCATACCGCCGCTGAAGGCGACGGCCCGGTCAATGCCCTGGACAACGCCCTGCGCAAGGCGCTCAAAGAATTCTATCCCGGCCTTTCCCAGATGCACCTGTCGGATTTCAAGGTGCGCGTACTGGACGAGAAAGAAGGGACTGCGGCCAGCGTCAGGGTCCTCATCCAGTCGCAGGACGAAAAAGACAGCTGGAACACCATAGGCGTATCCGAAAACATCATCGAGGCCTCCTGGCAGGCGCTCTCGGATTCCATCGAATACAAACTGCTCAAAGATAATGCCGCGTAGCGCACAACGGGCAAAGGCAGCACCCCCGCACTCTTCTGCCGAGTACGTTGAAATCTACATCAAAAACGACGGGTCAGTCCTGTTTGAGAACGCTTCAAAGAACACCGATGCCCGTCTTGCGTTGCCATGATCGAACTGCCAAAAACATATTCCCCGGCCGAAGTAGAAGACCGCTGGTACAAGGACTGGGAAGAAAAAAAGCTTTTTGCCGCCCGGAACAATCCCGCCAAGAAGCCGTTCTGCATCGTCATCCCGCCGCCCAATGTCACCGGCATCCTGCACATGGGCCATGCGCTCAACAACACCATCCAGGACATCCTTATCCGCTACCACCGCATGAAAGGCGAAGAGGCCCTGTGGATGCCCGGCACGGACCATGCCGGCATCGCCACCCAGAACGTGGTGGAGAAATCCATCGCCAAACAGGGCCTGAAACGTCAGGACCTCGGCCGTGAAAAATTTTTGGAACGGGTCTGGGAATGGAAAGAACAGTACGGCTCGACCATCATCAGGCAGCTCAAAAAACTGGGGAGCTCCTGCGACTGGGACCGCACGCGTTTTACCATGGATGAGGCCTATTCCGACGCGGTCAAAGAGGTCTTTGTCCGCCTGTATGAAAAGGGACTGATCTACCAGGGAAGTTACATCATCAACTGGTGCCCGCGCTGCCAGACCGCGCTGGCCGACGAAGAAGCCCCCCACCGCGAGCTTGACGGCCACCTGTATTATCTCAAGTACCCCTGCAAGGACGATCCGGAAAAATTCGTCGTCGTTGCCACGACCCGCCCCGAGACAATGCTCGGGGATACGGCAGTGGCAGTCAATCCCAAGGACAGCCGGTACAGGAAACTCATCGGGAAAACCCTGGTGCTGCCGCTGGTCAACCGCGAGATCCCCATCATCGCCGACGCTGTGGTGGACAAGAAGTTCGGCACCGGAGCGGTCAAGGTAACGCCGGCGCACGATCCCAACGACTATGCGA
The DNA here is from genome assembly GCA_028714595.1 of Candidatus Omnitrophota bacterium. GTDB lineage: Bacteria > Omnitrophota > Gorgyraeia > Gygaellales > Profunditerraquicolaceae > JAQTMD01. The sequence continues at coordinate 11,896 of JAQTMD010000015.1, read as the reverse complement.
TGGGGAAAAAGCACGGACTTGAATTCGTGAACGTCATGCGCCCCGACGCGTCGATGAACGAAAACGCGGGTGACTATAAAGAGATGGACCGCTTCGAGGCGCGCGAGGTGATCATCGAGGATCTGAAGGAACAGGGGCTCCTGGAAAAGATCGAACCGCACCGGCTCTCTGCCGGCCACTGTTACCGCTGCCACACCATCATCGAACCGTACCTTTCCAAACAGTGGTTCGTGAACATGAAACCCCTGGCAAAACCTGCGATCCGGGCGGTCAAAGACGGGCATATCAAATTCCATCCCGCCCGCTGGAAGAAGGTGTACCTGAACTGGATGGAAAACATCCAGGACTGGTGCATTTCGCGCCAGATATGGTGGGGTCACCGGATCCCCGTTTATTACTGCCGGGCGTGCCTGTCACAGGGACCGTCCCTGTCAGAGTCTATCAATCGGCAGGGAAAGGGGACTGTCCCTGAACGCGTCGCTCACGGAGTCATTGTCTCCAAAGTAAAACCGGAGAAGTGCCCGGTGTGCGGCTCAAACGATATCTACCAGGACGAGGACGTGCTGGATACCTGGTTTTCTTCGTGGCTGTGGCCTTTTGCGACGTTCGGTTGGCCGTTTGGAAGCGGCACGGACGCAACAACGCCGGGACACAAATTCAGCGAAAAAGACTTACGATACTTTTATCCGACGTCGACGCTGGTCACCGCGCAGGAGATCATTTTCTTCTGGGTCGCCAGGATGATTATGGCCGGCTTTGAATTCATGGGCGACATCCCCTTCAGGGACGTCTATATCCACGGCACGGTGCGCGACATCGAAGGCAAGAAGATGTCGAAATCGCTGGGAAATGTCATTGACCCCCTTGAGATCATCAACGAGTACGGCACCGACGCCCTGAGGGTCAGCATCATCATGATCACCTCCCAGGGCCAGGACGTATTCCTCTCCAAGGAGCGGTTCGAACAGGGGAGGAACTTCGCCAACAAGATCTGGAACGCTGCGCGCTTCGTGATGTTGAACCTCGATCCCGGCGTCATAAAAACAGACCTCTGCGAATACTTCAAAAAAGAGGACCTGGATATCACCAACCGCTGGATCTTGAGCCGGTTTTACTCGACGCTCAAGAACCTGAACAAGGACCTGGACGGCTTCAAATTCAATGAGGCGGCCAACCTCCTGTACCATTTCTTCTGGCACGAATTCTGCGACTGGTACCTGGAAATGATCAAACAGGACATCGCAAGCCCCCGGAACCAGGTGGTCATGTACAAGATACTGGAGAAATTCCTGCGAGCCTTGCACCCGTTCATGCCCTTTATCACCGAGGAGATATGGCAGAAGCTGCATCCCGGATCGGAATCGATCATGACCAAACCCTGGCCGCATGTCCAGGAGCAGATCATAGAAAAACGGACGGAACAAAAAATGGAGATGTTCTTCGAGGTGGTCACCGGCATACGCAACATGCGCGCCGAGGTCGAGATACCCCCGCACCTTGAGATCAGGGCGATCATCTTCTGCTCGACCAGGGCCAACGCCGACATGATCCGGCCGCTGTCGGCACACATCAAAAAGCTCTGCAAGGTAAGCGACCTCGACCTCCAGCTGGAATACCGGCACCAAAAATCCACTCTTACTACGCTGGTCCACGGATTGCACCTGGTGATCCCCCTGGAAGGCGTAGTCGATATAGAAAACCAGGTCCGCAAGCTGGATGAAAAGATCAAAAAAGCGGATCAGGACATAACGGCAAAAGAACGCACGCTTGCGAATTCGGATTTCCTGGCGCGCGCGCCGGCAGAGATCGTCGAGAAAGAACAGACAAAGCTGGCGGACTTACGACAACTGCTCACCAAACTAAAGGCGGTCAGACATGCTTTCGACTAAGCAGACACTGGCGGAAAAAAAGGCTAAACTCAACTGGAACAACGTGGACGGGATCATCCGTCACTCTCTTATCGAAGATATCGGCAAAGGGGACATCACCACCCAGCTGACCATCCCCGAAAGCAAGACTACCCGGGCGCGGATCGTCGTAAAAGAAGACTGCGTAGCCTGCGGCGTCGATATCGCGAAAAGAGTCTTTGAGCTCGTAGACAAAAGTATCGTGTTCAGCGCAAAGGCAAAAGACGGCCAGAAGATAAAGAATGGTAAGACCATTGCCGAGATCTCCGGCAACGCGCGCCATATCCTGCACGGCGAACGCGTCGCCTTGAACTTCCTGGGGATGCTCTGCGGCATCGCTACCACGACCCGCGAATACGTGGACAGCGTCGAGCCGCTGAAGGTCAAGATCACCGATACGCGCAAGACCATGCCCGGCCTGCGGGAACTCCAGAAATACGCGGTGCGCATCGGAGACGGCTATAACCACCGCATCAGCCTCGACGAGATGATCCTGATCAAGGACAGCCACATCGAGATAGCCCAGGGCATAGACAAGCTGCCCAGCGTGCCCAAAGGTTTCAAGATCGAGATCGAGGTCGAAAACATCGCGCAGTTCAACCATGCCCTGCAGTTCAAGCCCGACATCATCATGCTCGACAACATGGACACGGCAAGCATGAAAGAAGCGGTCAAGATCCGCGACGGCATAGACTTCTCCAAGTCCCACCATCCCCGCACCCTGCTGGAAGCTTCCGGGGGCATCACGCTCAAGAACGTACGCCAGGTCGCCGAAACAGGCGTCGATATCATCTCGATCGGAGAACTGACGCATTCGGTCAAGTCCGTCGACGTGAGCCTTGAGATCTCCGCTTAATTTTCTTCTAACAACCCCCGGGGTTGAACCCCCGGGGTTATAGTCCCGATTATGGAAAAATTCAAGCTCGTTGCAAAATTCAAGCCCTGCGGCGACCAGCCAAGAGCCATACAGGAGCTTGCCGGCTCGATCGCCTCGAACAAGCCCTACCAGACGCTGCTCGGGGTCACCGGCTCAGGCAAGACCTTTACCCTGGCCAATTGCATCGAAAAGGTAAACCTTCCCACGCTGGTCATCTCGCACAACAAGACCCTTGCCGCCCAGCTCTACGCCGAGTTCAGGGAATTCTTTCCGTACAATGCCATCGAGTACTTTGTCTCTTACTATGATTACTACCAGCCGGAGGCATACATCCCGCAAACCGATACCTACATCGAAAAAGACTCTTCGATCAACGACCGCCTCGACCGGCTGCGCCTGTCTGCGACCAGCTCGCTCATGTCGCGCAAAGACGTCCTTATCGTCGCCTCGGTCTCCTGCATCTATAACCTCGGTTCTCCCGAGGAGTACGAGGGGATGCTCGTCTTTATAGAAAAAGGCCAAACTTCGTCCCGCGATGCCCTGCTGAAGCGCCTGATCGCCATCCAATACGAGCGCAATGACTACGAATTCACCCGCGGCAGGATACGCGTCAGGGGGGACGTCGTCGAGATATTCCCGGCATATAAGGAAACCGCGGTCCGCGTCGAGCTCTTCGGCGATACCGTGGAGCGGATATCCGAGATTGATCCCGTTTCAGGAAAGGTTCTGGGGACGCTTGAAAAAACCGGTATTTATCCGGCAAAGCATTTCCTTGCCGCCCCGGATCAGATTGAGAATGCTCTGAAAACCATAAGCTCCGAACTTGACGAACGGCTGGCGGTCTTAAAGAAAGAAAACAAGCTCCTTGAAGCGCAGCGGCTTAACCAGCGCACCCGCTACGACATGGAGATGCTCAAGGAGCTCGGTTACTGCCACGGCATCGAGAATTATTCGCGGCATTTGTCCGGCAGGCCGCCGGGGTCGCGTCCGTACTGCCTGATCGACTACTTCCCCGACGATTTCCTGGTGGTCATCGACGAATCGCACGTTACCATCCCGCAGGTCCGCGGCATGTACGAGGGAGACAAGGCGCGGAAAGAAGTACTCGTCGATTACGGATTCAGGCTGCCGTCGTGCCTGGACAACCGGCCGCTCAAATTCGACGAGTTCGAACAGCTCGCCAAGCGCGTCGTTTTCGTCTCCGCCACCCCCGACGATTTCGAAATAAAGAAAAGCAAAAACGCGGTGGTCGAACAGCTGGTCAGGCCGACGGGCATCATCGACCCCGAGATCATTATCAGGCCCACCGGATCGCAGGTTGAAGACCTTGCCCGGGAGATCCGCACGCGCGCAGCGAAAAACGAGCGGGTGCTGGTGACCACGCTTACCAAACGCATGGCCGAAGACCTGACGCAGTATTTACAAGATAAGGGATTAAGGGTACAATATCTTCATTCGGAAGTCCAGACCATCGAGCGTTCAAAGATCCTCCGGTCGTTACGCAAAAAGGAATTCGATTGCCTGGTCGGGATCAACCTTCTCAGGGAAGGGCTTGACCTTCCCGAGGTCTCGCTGGTAGCGATTCTTGACGCGGATAAAGAAGGGTTCCTGCGCTCGAGTACTTCGCTCATCCAGGTGGCCGGCCGTGCCGCGCGGAATACGAACGGCACCGTGATCATGTACGCAGACCGGGTAACCGGCTCTATGAAACAGGCGATCGACGAGTCTGCGCGCCGCCGCGCAGTCCAGATCGCCTTCAATAAGAAGAATAATATCGCCCCGCGCTCCATACAGAAGGCGATCAAAGAAGGTATCGAGGACATGGAGGAAGCCAAGGCATTCGTCGAGCAGTTGACCGGCGAGTCCAAGGACGAATACGAACTGCGCGCGTTTATTGCCGACCTTGAATACGAGATGGAGCTTGCTGCGCGCAACCTGCAGTTTGAGAAAGCAGCCGGCCTTCGGGACCAGATCAAGGAACTGAGAGCTTCGTTTTCAGGAAAATAATAACGCTGTCGGGGACGTTTAAACGTCCCCTGCCGGGGGGTCAATCATGCTTTTTGCCGTCGACATTGGCAACACTACCATAACCTGCGGCCTGTTCCGCAAGAACAGCCTGGTCAGACGTTTTTCTTTTGCCACCAGACAGGCAGATTATTATACCAGCATGAAGAAAGGAGTCGGAACATCCTTACCGGAGAAAGCGATCGTTTCGAGCGTAGTCCCTAAAGCTTCAACACGGCTTCACCTGGCCCTGAGATACCTGCAAATTCCCGACATAACGATTCTGGGTAAGGACCGCGTTGTTCCGGTCCCCAACCGATACCGTCATCCGAAGCAGGTCGGCCAGGACCGGCTGGTAAACGCCTACGCCGCAATCAAGCTCTACGGCAGCCCTGCAGTGGTGGTCGATTTCGGCACTGCCATTACCTTTGACGTGATTTCCGCAAAAAGCGAGTATATCGGTGGAATGATTTTGCCCGGCATCGGAATCTCCCTGTCAGCACTGGCAAAAGAAACCGCTCTGCTGCCAAAAGTAAAGTTGGGCAAACCTCCCGCAGGCATGATAGGCAAAACAACAGAAGAGAGCATACTTTCCGGGGTCATCTTTGGCTTTGCCGGCCTGACCGACGGCTTGCTCATTAAATTGCGAAAGAAACTGGGGCCCCGGACGCACCTGATTGGTACCGGGGGAAACATTGATTTTATCGCACGCTACTGTAACAACTTAAAGATTATAGACATAGACCTCACCTTAAAAGGCCTCCAACTTATTTCAGACCATCCTGATCTTTAGTTAACACCTTGTCTTCCAGAAACTTGCCTCCCGCATCCGCTGAATTATCTTGACAACTTCTGATTTTATTAGTATAGTTAAGATTATCGTAGATATGCTAAAAAAGGGGAGAGTATGACAAAAAATAAAGAGATTTTAACTGCAAAGGAAGTCGCTGAATACCTTCACATCCATCCGCTCACCGTACACCGTTACGCACGCGAAGGCAGGATACCAGCCTTCAAAATCGGAACCGACTGGAGGTTCCACAGGAAGTACATCGAGAAATGGATTAAACAAAAGCTTTCTGCAAGCGCAGAGGCAAGCAGAGACGAACAGGGACTTTTCGAAAAACGATAGCAGAATGAAGACCTTTGCCTTTTTATTTAACCCCGTTGAGCTCAAGCACATCAGGGAATTCTGGCCCCTGACGCACCTGATGCCCGAATTCATGCTTAAAACTTTCCTTAAGAACCAGGGTTTTAAGATCTCCCCGCTCAAGACGTTCACCTCAAGCCAGGACCAGCAGGTTCAGGGATACTTCCTTGTCTCGCCGCTGTTGCCCGAACAAGACGGCGGACCCGGCGAAGAGCTCCTTTTGGACAAGATCATCACTGCCAGTTTTCTGGCGCGCGACCTTGGGGCAGGACTGCTGGGGCTCGGAGGATATGCCCAGGCCGTTGCAGAGAAAAAAAGCATGCTCTATAAACACCTCAAAGTGCCCGTCACCCTCGGCACCAATTTCACCGCATGGTCGGCCATCGAGGCGCTGTACCGCATAGCTGATTCCAAAAAAATAGAATTAAAAAAATCTACCCTGTGCGTAAGCGGCGCGACCGGCGCCGTCGGCAGCCTCTGTTGCCAGAAGCTTGCGCGCGAATTTTCCAAAACAATCATCACCGCCGGCCAAAAGGACAAACTCACAGAGTTCGTAGCGGTCCTGGAACGCATGGGCGTGCCGAACGTCGAGGTGCAGACCGACGTTAACCGCGCAATTGCGGGAGCTGAAGTCGTCATTGTCTCCGGCACCGGGGTTGATCCGCACTTCAGCCCGGATGACCTCAAAGCCGGCGCCGTGGTCATCGACATGTGTCTCTCCCGTCATCTTGCCGGCATGGCGCACCACCGTACCGATGTCACGGTGATAAACGGCGGCATCATTAAGCTGCCGCCGCAGAAACACGGTCATATCCACGTAGGACTTCCGAAAGACATGATCCTGGCTTCAATGGCAGAGACCATGCTCCTGGCGCTGGAAGATAAGATCACCCTGCCTGCGACCGGAGAAACGGGGAACATCGAAAAACTGGAACCGCTGGCAGACCTTGCAGTGCGCCACGGCTTTGAGGTGTACGTGCCTGACGCGCCCTTAGGATAATATGTGGTACATGATATTCAGCTATCTGTTCTACGTCTATTTCAAACTGTTCTTTAACTTTAAAGTAGCGGGCAGGGAGAACCTGCCTGTTAAAACAAACTTCATCATCGTAGCTAATCACAGCAGCTTCCTTGACCCGCTGGCGATGATGGCAGCTACCCGAAAGATGATCTACTGCATTGCCATGCGTGACATCTACAAAATCGGATGGATGAGTTGGTTCCTGAGAGCGGTGAAGACCGTACCCAGCGGGACCTCTTCGTCAAAAGCTATGAAGCTGCTTTATGAGAACAAGAACGTCGGCCTGTTCCCCGAGGGAGGGGTAAGCCGCGACGGCAAGCTCAAGGAATTCAGGCGGGGGGCGGCGCTGCTTGCCCACAAGACCGGCAGGCCGATCGTGCCCTGCGCGATCATCGGCACGTACCGCTCGCTGCCCTTCGGCAAACGCATTCCCAAACCCACGCCGATTACGGTAAAGATCGGCAAACCGATCTTCCTGCTCAAGGAATTTGACGAGTTAATCGACGACGTGTACCTTCAAAACGGCATGTTGAGAGTCCGAAAAGCCGTAAAGGATCTGCTTGATGCAGGGTAACGATCTCATAGAAATAAAAATATCCAAAGTGATCCCCGCTCCGAAATGGAGAGTGATCAGACTTTTGACAAAAGTCGTTGATTTCCCTTCTTTCGTCCCTACCGTAAAAGAAACAAAGGTACTGAAGCGCCAGCGCAATGCCGTTACGACCAGCTGGCTCATCCAGGTCGAAAACGTCCCGATCCGGTGGGTCGAAGAGGACACCATCGAACCTGAGCGGAATGCGATATACTTCAAGGCCATAGAAGGGGACCTCCCGGATTTGAACGGCCAGTGGCAGTTCTTTGACCATCCTCACGGCACGGAAGTCACGTTGACCGTACAGGCGAGCATCGATATTCCCATCATAAAAGACTTTGCAAAGGATCATATCAAAAAAATCTTCACCAAGAACTTCGAAGCGATTCTTGATGCCGTCGAAGAGCGGCTCGTTTCCGTCCGATACTCGAGCTATAAAGACGGCAACAGTAAGAAAGTCGCCGGATTCGGCATTATAGGTCATTTCTATAACTTTAAGCATTTTGAACGGTACTTACTGAAACACAATCCTGAAGTCAAGATGCCTTCACAGGAATTTATCAGCCAGCTTTTCCGGATCGCTCACCCCTTTAAGGCCTTTGATATCCTTGACTTCAGGTCCAAGACAGGACAGACCATCAACGGTTGTTTTATCCTGGCTACCTTTTTCCCCGACATGCTGGACCAGGATCCATTCGGGGTCTTTTCCAAAGTGGTACGATCCTGCAAGATTGCCGAAAAGCACGGAATAGGGATGGTAGGGCTCGGAGGATTTTCCGCCATAGTCGGCGAACGCATAGGACACGACATATCGGAGGAACTGGATATCCCTGTCACGACGGGAAGGACTTTGACGGCATCCCTTGTGATCGAAGCCGTCCAAAAAGCCGCTCATCTGATGGATCTGGATCTCTCAGATTCAAAAATTGCCATTGTCGGAGGAACCGGCAATATTGGCAGTGCCGTGGCAAGGGTTTTTGTCCGAACGGCAAAGCATGTCTGTGTCACCGGCCGCGACAGACTCAAACTCAACGCAGTTGCCGCTCAACTTAAAAAAATGAAGAGAACGCGAATAAGTGCAAGCCTCGACAACAGGGAAGCAGTGAAAGATGCCGATATCGTCATTACGGCGACAAGTGCCCCGCATGCCATACTTGAAATCGACTGGGTCAAACCCGGGGCTATACTCTGTGACGTCGGCTATCCCAAGAACATCTCGTATCTGTCGGAACCGAGAAGCGATATCCTGCTTTTTGACGGCGGGCTGACTCAGTCGCCGTTTCCGCTCAGCCTCCCCATTAATATCGGACTGCCGTCCGAAAATGTAACGTACGGCTGTTTCGCGGAAAGCATTATACTCGGCCTGGAAAAACGATACGAGAATTTCAGCGCCCCGAACCGGCCGATATCCATCGAAAAGATCGACGAAATCAGCATGAGGGGGCAAAAACACGGTTTTGTATTGGCGGATCTATCCCGGAACGGGAAGATAATCGACGCCTTGGCGATAGAAAACGTAAAAAGACTCAGACACGGAAAGCGGGCCTAAAATATGGACTCGTTCGGCTTTATTTTACATCCTTTGGTGCACAGAGACGTATATAATTTCTTTCCTCCTGCCCGGCTCCTGCCCGCAAAGGCGCTGGAGCGGGTACTGACGGCATTCGGGCCGTTCCATATCCAGCATCTTAAGGAAATACGCTCTCTGACCGGCTCATGCGTCGAAGGACATATAATCGTCTGTCCGCTGCTTTCCAAGCAGTTCCTGAAGCTCAACGAAGACTTTGTGAACGAAAAACTCCTGCGCGCCGTACGGATAGCCGAAAAACTCGGAGTTAAATTTCTCGGCCTGGGGGCTTTTGCGGGTGCCGTAGGAGAAGGAGGGAAGCTGCTCTCCGGAAAGACCGGCCTGAAGATGACAAACGGTACGAGTTTTGCGGCTGCCGCGATACTTGAAAACATATCCAGGGCAGCGGCGCTCCGCAGCATCGACCTTTCCCGCGCCAGGGTTGCGATAATCGGCGCCACGAACGCCATCGGCCAGAACTGCGCTTATTCGCTGAATAACCGCGTTGCGGTCCTGGGGCTGTTCGGCAAGAACAGCGAACGGCTCCGACAGCTCGGATCCCTGCTTCAGCGGGAAAGCCGTTCCACCGAGATCCGTAATTTCGGCATGGACACCGGCAAGTTCATTCCGGAAGCCGACATAGTAATCTTTACTACGACGGCGATGGAAGTATCCTTGAAGCCCTGCGCGGCAGACTTCAAACGGAATGCCGTCATTTGCGATCTGCCTTCTCCGAGAAACGTACCGAGGGAGCTTGCCGTCCAAAGAAGCGATATCCTGGTGATCGACAGCGCGGTCATAAAACCGCCCGGCGAGATACGGTTAAAAATACGGCTTCCGCTTCCCGAATTCCATATCTATGCCTGCATGGCCGAAACAATGATCCTCACGTTTGAACGCAGGTTCCAGGAAAACTACTCGATCGGCTACAGCCCCGACCTTAAAAAAATAGAAGAAATCGCGGGCCTTGCCGGGAAACACGGATTCGAGATAACATTCAACAGTTTCGGGAAACCGATTACCTCCGATGCAGATAATTAAGTTTCAGATAGCTTTGCTCGCCATCGTTTGGTTTATCATCGCGGTTCCGCTGCTTTTCAGTTCTGCCGGAAGCGCTCCTTTTATCGCGTTTCTGGTGTTTGCCGCGCTCGAACGCTTCTGGGAAGTTTTTTTTACGGCAAAACAGAACGTCCTTGCCAGGAAATCCCGGTTTGACTGGCTGTTCGTCCTGATCGCCTTTACGTATCTTATACTGATGTATCTGGTACTGGGAGAACGTCTCTTTTTCGGGAAAACCGTTGTCCCGGAACTTAGTATTCTCGGCCTGCTGATATTCGTTTCTGCGATGTTCCTCAGGCTGTGGGCGGTACGATCTCTGGGCTTCGGGTGGGAGAGTTTTATCTCTTCAAGGCCGATAAAGGTCAGGATAAAGCCGAAAATCGTCAGGACAGGGCCGTATCATCTGATGAGACACCCGATGTACCTGGGAACGATCCTCGAGACCCTGAGCATCCCGCTTGTGCTCGGCTCGTATTTTTCTTTCATCTTTGCCGTCATCGTGTGCGCGCCCCTTTTGGTGACGCGGGCGAAACTGGAAGAAAAGGAATCTTTGAAGAAATTCCGAAAAGATTATGCACGATATATAAAGGCCACGGGATTTTTGTGGCCCCGGCTCCCCGGAGTCAAACAATGATTTATTTCTACGCGATCTCAGGGCTGATAAGCGGTTTTATAGCGACCGCCTTCGGATTTTTCACTTTCTCGAAAAATCCCAAGTCGGCCGTTAACAGGACGTACGGCCTCTTGAGCCTCGGGATAGCCGTATGGGGCTACGCCTATTTCTTCTGGCCGCTCTCCCAGGAAAACAGGTCCCACTTCCTGCTGTCTTTCCAGATGCTTCATCTGGGGGCGATCCTGATAGCGCCCAGCTTCCTTGCCTTTATCCTTGCCTTCCTCGGGCTTCACAAACAGAAAAAAAACCTTATCCGGCTGGCATTCCTTGTGGCGGCGATCTTCGCCTACCTGGATTTCACCCCGCTCTTCATCCAGAAGCTCATCGTCCCGCGGTATTTCTTCAAGTTGTGGGCGCGGCCGGGCATAGCGTATCATCTCTACCTCGTTTTCTGGTCCCTGTGCGTCGTTTATCCGTGGCTGCTCCTGCTTAAGGAGCTCGGCACAAAGGGGCTCACCACATTCAGGCAGAACCAGCTGAAACACGTGCTCATAGCCGCAGTTATCGGCTTTGTCGGCGGCTCAAGCAACTACCTGCTCTGGTACGGCATTCCCGTGCCCCCGGTAGGGACGATCCTCGTGGCCATTCACGCCCTGATACTCGCCTATGCCATCGTACGATACCGCCTCATGGATATACGGGTCGCCTTAACGAGAACGACGATCTTTGTGGCGGTCTACGCCCTTGTCCTCGGTCTTCCGTTCCTCCTGTCTACTTCCGGCAAGGGACTGCTCATTAAAAGCCTGGGCGCGCAATGGTGGCTGGGCCCGCTGATACTGATGGCGTCGCTGGGCACCATAGGCCCCTTTGTATTTATTTACCTCAAGAACAGGACAGAGGCCATACTCCTGCGCGAGCAGAGGAAGTACCAGGCGGTGCTGCGAAACGCCGCCGTAGACCTGACCCGCATCCGCAGCCTGCAGAAGCTCCTTGATTTTATCGCCCACACGATATTCGATTCGGTCAGGATAAGCCACGCGGCCGTATACTTCTTCGTCTCAAAAGACATGGGATTCGTACTGCAGGCGCAGGTTAACACCCCCGAC